>NZ_JAKSYA010000120.1:0-14693 GCF_022829485.1 Methylobacterium sp. J-059 | reverse complement strand
AGCCGGTTTGGACGATCGGAGGCTGGTCGCGCTGTCATGCGACGGGGCCGTGTCTCCTCTCCTCAGAGGATGGCCGCAAAGCTACCAAGCTTTGGCGTTTCGTCAACCGGATGGGATGCTCGCCTGCTCCAATGGCGATCGGGGGCTCGATGCCCGTCGAGGGCTCACCGCGGCCAACACCGAGCGTTCAGCCCCGCAGTTGGGACGATGGGGCGGGGAGGAGGCTGCCGATCAGCGCGCATCCCATGGTTCAACCCTTCTCTATCCCTTTCTTATAACTCATCTTTTTCTTCTTTTTGGGAGTCTGAGGATAAGAGGGAGGTATTTTCTCGGGTATGTATGAGAGATAGAAAAAGGGGTGCCCCTGTACCTCATACGTCGAACTGTCTCATGCGTAGGGTGAGAAAACGCTTCCCTAGCTGCCCTTACCCCCCAAATCGAGGCTAAGTCCTTGATCCAGTTCACCCTCGTCGCTGGGTGGCAGCAGGCCGACGTAGCCTCCTAGTATCCTCAGCTTCCCTGTGAGAAGCCGCTGTGCGCGCGCGGGGGCGTCAGATGGCACGAACTGACGTTCAAACGTCAGTCCTGGCCAGAGGTAGACGACGGTTTTCCCCGTTTCCGTGCCGATGCCCCGCCGCTGCTGCCGCCGGGTGCTGATCGAAGGCGATCAGCTAGATCGATAGCCCGACCGTTGCACGGGCGGCAGTGAACCACCTCCGCGGACGCGTCTAATCATCCTCCGACCCGCTCGCGCGTCACCGGCAATCTCGCCGCCTCGGTCGTATCGTGCTTCGGCTAGGCCGAGGCGACGACGCACTCGCACGGGTGGGTGGTGCAGGTATCGATCTCGCCGGCAGCCTGGGTTTCGGCCTCAATCGCAGCGCGCAGCATGCCATCGGTTGGCCTACGCCATACCCAGAGACCCTCGTACGGGAGGATAGGGACGGTAGGGTCTGCGGAATCCGCCAGCCTCCCGTAAAATCAGCCCTTCCTAAGCCTCTCTCTTTATTTCTCTTTTTCTTCTCAACGGGAGTGTAGGGAGGATAGGGAGGATAATTCCTACCCTACGCATGAGAGAGTTTTGGCAAGGCATACCCGTCGCTCCGAACCGTCGCTCCGAACCGTCTCATGCGTAGGGTGGGAAACTGCCTCCCTAGCGTCCCTAGCCTCCCGTATACGGGCTAAGTCGTTGATGCTGCACACTCCGATCGCCGGGAGGCAAAGCCATTGCTTGGACTGCTTGCCTCCCTAGCCTCCCCAAATCAGGACGCTGCGGGGGAAGGCGGGGGCGTCGGACCACGTAAACTGAGGCTCGATCCCCATCCCGACCAGAGGTCGATCGGGGTTTTCCCCAGTTCCGTGCCGATGCACCTCACCGCCGCTGCCATGCGCCGTTCAAGGCCGAGCCGCCGAGGCGTCGTGATAGCTGTTTCACCTTTTGCACCCCTAGACGGGTTGTTCGCTTAGTCATTCGACAGGATCGATTTTTCCATCACGTTGGTCCGATTACCTGAAATCTGGAGATGCCGTAAAAACTGCCTATTTATCGCCCATCTTGTCCGCGACTACCAGGTTTTCCAGGGTCTCGGCGGGATCGTAATTGTCGTCGGGTGATCCGAGATCCTGCGTGACGTTCGGCCACGCACGAGGCAGGTGAGTCTTTGAGCATGCAGAATGGACTGACCGGAGCGGGGCCTCTCGTGCCCGGTGTCGCATTGCCGACGCGTGCACGCGCGAAGCGCAAGGGCCGCAAGCCCCCGGCCCGATCGCGTCGAACGTCTGGGTCACGCCCGTCCTCTAAGGCTGCGGGACAGACCTGTGTGGTGCGATCGTTGCCCGCGTCTACTCTGGAGGCCCGCGACTGTCTCCCCGCCCAGCCCGCTTCGGATTTGCCAGTCGATGCGGCACCCGACATCGTCACAGTCACGCTGGTTTCTGCCGCAGGAGATCCTGATGGGCCGACGGCGGCAGACCAGCAGCCGGTCGCCTGTTCGACTGATCCGGCCGGCGGGATTTCGGACTCCGAAACGGCAGCGGCATCGACGCATGCACAACTTGAGACCCTGGGAGTAACCCCGGTCGCCGTCGTGTCTGACGTCGTAGCTGCAAGCGCCGTTGGCCGCGGGCGGATCACCGCGGGACGGGGCCTCGCAGCCATTTTGTCGGCTGGCCTTGTCATTCTCGGTGCATGGGCGCTGCAACCCGGCCTCGATCGCACGGTCCGCCCGCGGATCGCTGCAGCTCCAACTGATGCGATGCCGGATCCAGGGGGAAGCCCTGCCGGTCTGCAGGAAGCAGCCCAGGCTATTGTTTCCCTCCAAGGGGCGGTAAATTCGAGCCGTCCGAACGAGGGTTGGACCACCCCGCCTTCGAGGGTGTCGCCCGTGGATGGGCCGGATCAGCCGCTTATATCACTACTGGACTCGTCTCAGACTCAGCCTTCGACCGTCTCCGCGTCCGGGACCGTCCTTCCGGCCGTTCCTGGTCTTGTGCCTCTTCCCCCGCGGCGCCCGACTACCCTCGCCTTGCGACGGACGTCCCCGGTTCCGCCGAAGGTCTCCTCGGCAGGGTCCGAGACGGCCGCCGCAGAGGAACCAGTACGGACCGATGTGAACGTCTGGTCGCCGCCGCAGGCAACAGGGCGCTATCGTCTGCCCTGGGGCGTGGCGCAATTGGGAGAACGCAGCAACGACGATACGGCACGCGGCCCGCAATGGACGTTCGCGGTCGAGCGCTGATGATCCCACTCCGGGAACCCCGAACGAGGCGGCGATCGCAACCAAAGGCCCGTGGTGGCGTGCAAAGGGCGACAACACCGTCTCAATCGACGCGAACATCGCCGTCGTGGAGCGCGATACCCAAAGTGCTGGGGTCGCTCGGTGCCAAGCCGTGATGGTTCTCGTCGCATGAAAGACTAACGAGCTGTATTCTGAACGGGCCCAACGCGTAGAAACGGCAGGGTTCTCACCCCGCCGCTCACACCTCAGACTTTTATCGCCATTCTTGCGATCAGAAGCCGACGACAGCGCTCGCCGTACCCACGGCGGTTGCGACTAGACCGCCCGCGAACGCTCCAATCATCAGGTGGTTGAACAGCTTCAATTGCAGTCTTAGAGACGCCGCTCATTGACTTTGTTGATTGGTTGCACCCAAATCTGTCCGATCTAAGGCAGCTGTCCTTTGCCAAGGATTGGTGTGGGTGGCGCTGTGTGCACAGACAATTCATCTCTGACTACTCCAATATTCTTGTTGTAGCCCTCTGTCGACCCAAGCTCACCTTTCATGCCTAAATATATAGCATTTATATTTGATAAAATATTAACGTTTAGAAAATATCATCATGGCTGCCACTGAGTGCCTTTATGCTAATGAGTCCGCTTGAAGATTTTGCTGAGATCGGTTCGGACTGGTTCTGGGAAACAGATGCCGTTCTAAGCTTCAGCTATTTTTCTGAAAGTACCAAACGCTTCCTCGGAAGAGAGGTTGCTGAACTGATTGGTCTCAGTCGTAAGGCGATTGCCGAAAATGCCGACGATAAGGCCTTCTGGCAGCCCTATGCCGACGATCTGCAGGCTCACAGGCCGTTCCGCGACTTCGCCTACCCTTATGGCCACCCTGACGGGGTAACACGATGGCTAAGTGTCAGCGGACGTCCGATCTTCTCGCAAGACGGATGCTTCATCGGCTACCGTGGTGTGGGTCGCGATGTAACTGCTGAGCATAAAACGCAGGAAGCTCTGTCGGAACAGATCCGGCGCTGCGATGCTGCGCTTGAGAACATGACCCAGGGTCTATGCATGTTCGATGCAGCTTCGCGGCTTGTTATGGTAAACCGACGTTATTACGATATATTTGGCCTCGCTGCCAGTGATATAATAATTGGATTAACGCACCGAGAAATTGTCAAGAAGCTATTTCAAGCTGGCTGCTACCGAGGCGAGATTACTATCGACCAGCTATGCGAAAGAACAACTATTTCTCTCCAAGACGAGCATCCAGTTCCAAGTTACCGAGAACTCGCCGATGGACGCATCATCGCAGCCTCTTTCCGATCCATGACCGGTGGGGGTTGGGTAGCAACCTTTGAGGATTTTACCGAGCGCCGCCGCAACGAAGCACGGATTGCTCACATGGCGCTGCACGACACTCTGACCGGCCTGCCCAACCGGGCTCTGCTTCACGACCGTCTTAGCCAAGCCATTGCTCGAACCACACGTACGCACAGCCCCTTCGCCGTGCTGATGTGCGACCTCGACCGGTTTAAAGCTGTCAACGACAGTCTGGGCCACCCTGTCGGCGATGCCCTGCTGCGTGTCGTGGCTGAGCGGATGCAAGCGGTGCTCCGCCCCTACGACACGGTCGCCCGCATTGGTGGCGACGAGTTCGCAATCGTGCTCGATTACCTCGACGAGCCTGGTGCGGCGGCTTGTCTTGCCGAGCGTTTGATTGAAGCCGTCGGCAAGCCGGTCTGTCTTGATGAGCAAACGATTGAGGTCGGCGTAAGTATTGGACTTGCAATCGCCGACGAGAACGATCAAAGTACGGACGATTTGTTTAAACGCGCTGACATTGCTTTGTATGAGGCCAAGGCAGCAGGTCGAAACACCTATCGAGAGTTCTGCCCTAATGTGGGCAACCGCATTGCGACGCGCAGTCAGCTTGGGCTCGACATGAAAGAGGCGATCCGTCGCGGCGAGTTCCATCTTGTCTACCAGCCAATCGTCGAAGCTACGACTGGCGCTGTGGTAAGCTTCGAAGCACTGATGCGCTGGCAGCATCCGCTGCAGGGTACGATCTCGCCAAGCGAGTTCATTCCGCTCGCAGAGGAAACCGGACTGATCGTTCCGCTTGGTGCCTGGGCGCTGCAGGAGGCTTGCCGTGAGGCGTTGACGTGGCCCAAGCCTATAAGAATTGGAGTCAATGTCTCAGCGGTACAATTCCGCCGCGGTCTTGAGGAAGCGGTGCTCTCCGCATTGGCTACTACAGGGCTACCCGCGCACCGACTGAAGCTTGAAGTGACCGAAAGCGTGCTGATGCAGGACGCGGACGGCGTGCTGGCGTGCCTGCACCGGCTCCGGGCACTCGGCGTAGTCATCGCACTAGACGATTTCGGCACAGGCTACTCCTCGTTGAGCTACCTACGCCGCTTTCCCTTCGACAAGATCAAAATTGACCGGTCCTTTATCCGAGACATTGCCGATCCTGATGCCGCTGCGATTGTGAGGGCTGTGGTCGGCATCGGCGAACGGCTGGGAATGGGCATCGTGGCCGAGGGCGTTGAGACGGTCGACCAGCTCAAGCTGGTACGGCAAGAGGGCTGTACGCAGGTGCAGGGCTTCCTGTTCAGTCGCCCGCTGCTGCCCGGAGACGCGCGGGCCTATATCACGGGCACGCAGGCGGCGGCAGCATAGCTAAGCGGCATCATTCGGCGATCGGTCAGGCGTAGGGACCGCGGACAGGTCGCCCATCGCTCGGCGCTTAAAACAGCGTCCCCTACTGTCGAGGTCGATGCTTCAGACGGAAGTTAGATTGCGTCATCAACCTGGAACTGACGGCGGATGAGGGAGCTGCGCGGTGCGATACGGAGTACGGACGCGGCTTGCCGGCAGATGGCTCAGGTCGCCATGGCCCGCGTCTCGGGCACACCGTCACGAATTACGTAGCCGCGGCCCCAAACGGTCTCGATGTAGTTTTTGCCCTGGCTAGCGTTGGCGAGCTTCTTCCGCATTTTGCAGATGAAGACATCGATGATCTTCACCTCCGGCTCGTCCATGCCGCCGTAAAGATGGTTGAGGAACATCTCCTTGGTGATCGCCGTCCCCTTACGCAAAGTAAGAAGTTCGAGCATCTGGTACTCGCGGGTCGTCAAGGCAACAAGGCGTCCAGCAATCTCGACGGTTTTCCGGTCGAGGTTTACCGCAAGGTCGCCTACAGTCACCACAGCGTCTATGTGCCCCTGCGACCGGCGGACGATCGCCTGGATGCGCGCTACGAGCTCGTCTTTGTGGAACGGCTTGGTGAGGTAGTCGTCAGCACCGAAGCCAAGGCCTTTCACCTTGTCCTCAATGCTGGCCATGCCCGACAGGATTAGGATCGGCGTCTTCACCTTCGCGAGGCGAAGGCGGCGAAGCACCTCGTAGCCCGACATGTCAGGCAGGTTCAGGTCGAGCAGGATGATATCGTAATCGTAGAGCTTACCGAGATCGATCCCCTCCTCACCGAGATCGGTGACGAAAGGATTGAACCCTGCCGTCTTGAGCATCAGCTCGATGCTCTGCGCTACCGACGCATCATCCTCGATCAGCAGAACTCGCATCGCTCAATTCCCAAAAAAGTTAAAAACTCCTAACCCACTATCCTTAACAAAATGCTGCTCTGCAAATGTTGGCTTGTGTCGATGATCCTGTCACGCCGCCTTGGCTTGTTGTCCGGTCATATTCCGATTAGTCTGGTTTAAAGCGGTTTTTCGAAGCAGGATAATTCATGTCAGATGAAGTAGAAGCAGTTGTAGAGTTCAACTTTACGGCAATGGCTGCGGACATCGTCTCGGCTTATATCTCGAACAACCACGTTCAAGTTGGCGAGCTGCCGAACTTGATCGTTAGCGTTTATGCTTCCCTTACCGGCCTCGGCAGGCAGGTGCCACCTGTATCGCCCGAAGTTGAGAAGCCGACGCCGGCACAAGTCCGCAAGTCGGTCACGCCGGATGCGCTGATCAGCTTCGAGGACGGTAAATCCTATAAGACGCTGCGCCGTCACCTAACGCTGCGGGGCCTAACCCCCGAAGCCTACCGCGCAAAATGGGGTCTGCCAGCCGATTATCCGATGACGACGGCGAACTACTCCGCGCAGCGCTCCGAACTGGCGCGTTCACTCGGCCTCGGCCAGCAGCGACGCAAGGCGGCCTCGAAGGCTGCTGATACGGGAGAGACGATCTCCGAGGCGCTCAAGACCCGCTTCGGGCAGGCCAAGGGCCGGAAGAAGGCCGCCGAGACGGCTTGAGGCTGCTCAGCAACCATTTTATGCGCTGGAGTACACCTTCACAGCTCCGCCGCATTCCAAGCGCCGTCTGAACGGTGCCTTCGGGAAGGGAGCATCAGGTCATGGCTGGAAGCGATCACGAGCCTACCATTCCACCCACCGTGCCAATCACGGGCGTGAACGTCCCAGATCCAACCACCGGCGGTGAGCCTGAGAACAAAGACCCGGTGGTCGAGGCTCAAAAGAAGCCGAACGATCCGGACAAGGCGGCCGAGGACGGTCAGGCCTAGCTTCTGACGAGCGGCGCTCGGGCCGGATCGGCATCGTAAACCTCGATAGGCCCTAAGGCCTACCGAGGCGGTTACACATTGATCCTATCAAGCTGCTCGAACGGTGGCGAGGAAGCGTCCGACTTCAGCTGCAAGGGTCTCGGACTGACGCGACAGCTCCGAGGCCGCGCCGAGCACCTGGCTCGCCGCAGCGCCCGTCTCTTCGGCCGCACCGGCCACGCCGGCGATGTTGCTCGTGACCTCGCCTGTACCCATCGCTGCCTGGCTGACGTTGCGCACGATCTCCTGCGTTGCCGCGCCCTGCTCCTCAACCGCCGCCGCGATGGACGTTGCCACGCTGCTGATCTCCTGGATCCGCGCGGCGATGCCACCGATCGCCGTCACGGCTTGACCGGTGGACGCCTGGATGCGTGCGATCTGTCCCGAAATCTCGTCGGTCGCCCGCGCCGTCTGCGAAGCCAGCTCTTTGACCTCGGCAGCGACCACCGCGAAGCCTCGTCCCGCTTCACCGGCACGTGCCGCCTCGATCGTGGCATTCAGCGCCAGAAGGTTGGTTTGTCCGGCGATGGTGGAGATCATGCCGACCACGTCGCCGATGCGCGAGACCGCCGTGCTCAATTCCTGCACCAGCGTTCCGGTTTGATCGGCCTCGGTGACAGCTTGCTGTGCGAGGGCTGCAGAGCCATCGACCTGGCGACTGATCTCCTGCACCGATGAGCCAAGCTCTTCGGCCGCTGCGGCGACCGTGTTGACGTTGGTGGCGGCCTCCTCGGCGGCGGCGGCCACGGTCGTGGATTGGCTCGCCGTTTCCGTCGCCGTCGCGGTCATCGTCTGGGCCGTGGCCTGCAGCTCGGTCGCCGATAATGACACCATGCCGATGATCCCACCAACTGCGGCCTCGAAGCCGTCAGCCATCTGCCGCATCCCGGCCTTGCGCTGCTCCTCGGCAGCCAGACGGGCCTGCACGGTCTCCTCTTCCAGAGACCGCATCTGGATCAGACCGTCCTTGAACACCTGCACGGCATCGGCGATCGCACCCATCTCAGTGCGGACGCCTTGATAAGGAATGTCGGCAGCGAGATCCCCTGAGGCGAGACGGCCCATAGGAGCAAGCACGGCGCGGATGCCCTTGCCAATGCTCCAGATCATGAGTCCTGCGAGCACAGCAGCGAAGGCGACGCTCGCGAGACCGATCACAATCATCGAGGTTTGGACCCGTTGGGCGGTCGCCTCGCCCTGCGCTACAGCGGCATCACCCGCCGCATTGTTAAGTGCCAGAATGTCATCCAGCGCCTTGGCTGCTACCTTGATGCGTGGACGCACACGCTCGGTCATCTCGTTCTGTGCGATGTCCTTCTTCCCGGCGCGTGAATGCGCAAGGACACCATCGACCGCCGCGATGAAAGATTTCCATTCTTGCCTGAAGGTATCGAACATCGCCTGCTCGCCCGGTAGGCTGACGAGCGGCGCATAGGCATCAGCGGCCTGTTCGACTAGTCTCATCTTCTCCGACAAAGCTTGCTCTTCAGCGGCCATGCGGCTGGGCTCAGCGTAGAGTACGTGATTGACGACGCTAACCCGCACATCGATGACGTTGCCACGCAACTCGCCCGCGTAGCGCACGCTCGGAACAGTGTTGCGTCCAAGGTTGGCGTTCTCTCGGCTCAGATCTGTAATACCCCATAACCCAACAGCACCTACCCCCAGCATCAGGGAACAAAGCGTAGCGAAGGCGGCGATGAGTTTCGCCTTGATCGAGATTGAAGTTAAGCGCACGAACGACGTCCGATCGGTCTAAAGATAGTATGGGCCAATCTCGACAATAAGCGCAGTATGGTTAATAATTTAACTACTAGATCGTTGCTCAAATAGGCGCCATCAGCCTCTTTTCAGGTCTAGCCACTTAGCGCTTGAGGACTAGGCTCGTGGCAACTCAGCGACGCTGATGCGGACCAAGCTTTGCCATCGGCTATCGGCATTATGAACCAATACCGCCGGACAGGCATACGTGGGTCAAGGTGTAACGCGTCGGCTAGGTCGTGCCGCTGCCTGAGACGCTGTTTCATAACGGGCTGAACAGCTTAGCCGTTGGCTAAGCGGAGGGCATCGTGGGTGTGGGGAGGGCCGATAACCGGTGTTATCAGCCTCCAGCGCTCTATCGTCACATTGGGTCAGGTTGCGTCACCGGCCCGGCACTGACGGCAGATGTGTAGGCGTCGCCGGACGTGGACTGTCGGAGCTGTGTCACGGACTTCTTGCGAGAAGGCCGAGGGCACGATCCCAGCTGCACGCGCCCGTAAATTTGCAAATGCTGCGTGGTTGTAGGGAGAATATGGACGTGAAGTAGAATTTTTCATCAAAAGACAGTTTGAGATGTTGGATTTCCGACATAGTCGTTTCGGTTTATTTCTATCGAGGCGAGATGCATCAGGTGCTCATCCGGAAGCTGGAAGGCTTCGAGGACCTATCGGATGGCGATCGCCGAGCCTTGGATGGCTTGGCGCCACGCATTCGGCAGGTCGGTGCACGGGTCGATTTGGTCCGAGAAGGCGACGAACCCGAGAACGTCCATCTGATCCTTGATGGCCTCGCTTGCCGCTACAAGGTGCTCCCGAACGGCAAGCGCCAGATCATGGCACTGCTGGTTCCAGGAGATTTCTGCGATCTGAACGTATTCATCCTCGATCAGATGGACCACAACATCGGCACGATCTCCGCGTGTCATGTGGTCGATATCCCGCGTCGGGCAATCGAGGAGATTACCCAGGCCCATCCCCAGATCACACGGGCCTTCTGGTGGTGCGCCCTCGTCGATGAAGCGGTGCTGCGCGAGTGGCTAGTCAATCTCGGTGGCCGTACCCCAGAGCAGCGTCTCGCTCATCTTCTCTGCGAATTGCTGGTCCGGTTCAATGCGGTCGGGAAGGTCACGAACGACAGCTACCCCTTTCCGTTCACGCAGGTGGATCTTGCGGATGCGATGGGCTTGTCCGCCGTTCACGTGCACCGTACGCTTCGAGAGCTTCGTGATCTCGGCCTGATCACGATCAAACGACGGGTTCTGACGATCCATGATATCGAGCGGCTCAAGTCGTTCTGTGGCTTTACGCCGAACTACCTCCACCTCAAGAACACTCGTTGGGGCGCACGCCGGAGCGAGCCGTGGTTGAACCAGCTACGGGAAAGTTAGTCATGGATGCGCACGACAACGTCGAGACGTTGCTCGTGCTGCAGCCGATCTTGGTTGACACGGGCAGCCCGGATCGGGAAGGGCGTCTGGTCCTGGCAAACGGCCTGCTGATCGCCGTGCTGGTGCGCCTTGATACCCCCGAGCACGAGGTGGGCCCGGGCTGGTTCGTGGAGGCGGCCTTCGGACGCCTCGTTGGTATCTCAGCGCCGATCTTCGACACGCTGGAGGAGGCAACGCGATGGCTGCGCCAGCACCGGAAAGCATGACTGAAGCTGCCGCGTTGAAGGTCCGTTTCACTCGGATGCTCCAATACCGTCCTGGCGCGCCAGCGTGCTACCTCGAACCCGGTGATCCTGGCTCAGATCGCCCCGCACAGCCTAGTCGAGCTGGGATTGCACCCTCTACAGGAACCCGCTCCCGGCATGATCCTTGAAGGCGTTCGCCCGCCGAACGTACCCGAGCACCGTCCGCGGATCGCGGTGGCCTGACACCTCCATGATGCGCGCGAGATCGGCCCCACGTTCGGCCGCCGTCGTCACGAACCCGGCGCGGAGGCTGTGCCCGTCGAACGCGGCCGGATCAAACCCCGCCGCACCGGCATACCGCTTCACGATGTCTCCGATGCTGCGATCCGTCAGGGCCTCGGCCTGGATGCGCCCAGACCGCGACACCGGCCGGAACACCGGCCCGTCCGTGATCTCAGCCGCCGCGAGCCATTCTCGCACAAGAGCCACCGGCCGGACGTGTCGGCCATGCGGGATCGCCTTCTCAGCTCCCCTACCCTCCTGGTCGGTTTTCGAGCGCCGGATCAACACGCGCAGGCCATCGGCATGGTCCGTCAGGTCCGAAACCCGTAGCGCCGCCAACTCTGATCGGCGGAAGGCGCCTGCGAACCCGAGCCCGAGCAGGGCGCGATCCCGCTTGCCGGCGAGACCAGGCGGGGCGTGCGAGAGCATGGCCGCCAGCACCTCGGCGGTCGCGGCCGTCTTCTGTCGGATCTGCATGTCCGGCCGGCGCCGGATGCCCTTGATGACCGCGTGCACCGTCTCGTGCGCGCCAGGGTCAGGGTAGCCGGCGAGCTTGTGTGCGTAGGCTATGGCTGCGAGCCGCCGGCCGATCGTGGACGAGGCCCGCCCGGCTGCCGCCTCGTGCGAGAGGAACGCCGCCACCGTCTCGGGCGCCGCCGGCAGCGACGAGACCCCGTGGCCGTCGCACCAAGCCATGAAGGCCGCCCAATCCGACTTATAGGCGCGGACCGTGGCCTTGGCCTTCGAGGCGCGCTGATAGTCCCGCACCAGTGCGAGGGCGTCGGCCGGCAGGTTGCTGCCAGGGCTAGGGAGAACCGCGACGGATTGCATCGGGGTTTCAGAACTCCGCATCGCATCCCCTTCCGGCCCCGAGGGCCGTCGCGATCATGTCGCCCAGCACGTCGTCCGCCCAATCGTTCGGAAGGCCCATGTAGTGGCCCGGCCGGCGGATCATGCCGCAGAGGAACTGACCGTCCTCGAATTCCAGCGCCTGGCACGCGCCCTCGGCCGGATGGCCGGGAATGTGATCGAGCGCCACGCCGCAGGCTTGGGTTGCGCAGCAGTAGCCGCAACCATTGCAGGGCGAGCCATAGGCCGGCTTCACCGGAAGGCACTCGCCGTTGGTCCCATCTATCAGAACGATCGCTGCCATTGAGACCGCCTACCGGCTAAAACTTCCGAGAATGCCTTTTATCGGAACTTACACGCCATCAATGCCAACCGCAAATGCGTACACTGTAAACCTACACCTAAACTCAAACGGTAAACCTAAACCGTTTACCTATAGGTCAAGCTAAACGGTATCTTTAGACCTTAGACCTACACTGTTTTAGAAAGCGCGCCGGAGGTGAGTCGATGCGGGTTGTCACGATCTTGGGTTTGAAGGGCGGAAGCACGAAGTCCACGCTCACGGCGCACCTCGCTGTGGCTGCCCACCACGCCGGTATTCTGAGCGCGATCGTGGACACCGATCCTCAGGCGACGCTTCGGATGTGGTCCACACGAAGGCAGACGGACGGGCCGCCGGTTAGGCCAGAGACGACGCCGGACTTCCTTGAACCCACACTGCGCGAGTTCGAGAAGCAGGGTGCCGAGTTGGTCCTGATCGATACGGCGGGTAAAGCCGAGATCATGGGCAAGCGAGCGGCTGAGTTGTCCGACCTTGTGCTGATCCCATCGCGCACGTCGTTGGCCGACATGGATGCCGTGCCGACCTCACATACGATGGCCAAGGGCCTGGGCAAGCCGAACTTCGTCATCTTCACTGATGTGGATGTGAGCGGTGCGAAGAAGGATGTGAAGGAGGCGGCTGCGGGGTTCGTCTCCCGCGGTATCCCGACCGGTCGCGAGCATGGTGCGCCCTTCATCTGTCACCGCAAGGGCTACAAGTCTTGCCTGATCGACGGCAGCACGATCCAGGAGATCGAGCCGAACGGAAAAGGGGCTGAGGAGATCGATGCTTTATTCCGTTGGGTAGCAAAGCAGGTGGGTATCAAGGTGAAACGCAAGCGGACGGAGAAGCAGAATGGCTAAGCGGCCGAGCCTGTCCGCATCGTTCGTGGTTGGAGAGCAGCCTATCCTAGACCCTACACCTCAACTTAAATCTACACCTCAACTTCAAGGTTTAGGTATACCTACACCTAAAGTGCGCGACCATCGCGAAAACCGACAGGCGTTCACGGTGTGGCTGGACCGGGAGCTCATCGCAAAGGTGCGTAGCCTGTCCCGCGAGCTGGTTGCCGAACACGGCCGGGCAGGTAACTCCATCGAGGCGCTGGTCACCGAAGCCATGCACGAAATTCTTGCAAAACACAGTCGGTAAGAGGTGCACCAGAGTTGGACTGACGTGCTACGCGTTCCCGCTCCCGCCTGTGATCCGGCATTCCGCTCGGTCAACGTTAGTCCGGCGCTTTCAATTTGCCATCGTGCCGCTAGCTTCATTTGCAGCGAGCGGTTGAGGTCGATGGAGCGGTCAGCACACTTTATGAACACCACACCACTGCTCAACGATCACCAAGAGGCTTTGGTCAAAGCCGCTGAAGAAGCGGTCCTGGAGCCATTGGCAGACTTTCCGCATATCGAGCTGCGTTCGGGCGTGGAGCCGTGGGACAAGCGGCGCACCGCCGGCAAAATCCTACGTATCGAAATTCCTCATAAAGCTCATTCCGTACTGAATGTTAGCGCGGATCGTCCAGACCCGGTGATGCTGATCGAGGCAGCACATGAGGGCCGGCAATCGCACCTCATTCCTCTCCGCATCGCCCGCATGGCTTCCTCACCATTCGCTTTTCTGCGTGGGGCTGCTCAGGTCATGGCCTGGGACCTCGCTCATGGTCCTCGCACCGCAATCGATGTGGTTTTGAACGGGGACGCACACATTTCCAATTTCGGCTTGTTCGGCACCCCACAAGGCGATGTCGTATTGGATCTCAACGACTTCGATGAGGTCACAGTTGGACCGTGGGAGTGGGATCTCAAGCGGCTCTGTGCGAGCATCGAGGTGGCAGCTCGCGACGCTGACGTGCCCCCACCTGAGCGTCGGGAGGCGACGCTGAGCGCCGTGGCAGGCTACCAGCACACGATGAACGATCTTGCCCCTCGCGGATCGCTCGAAGTCTGGCAGTCCGCATCGCGAGCCGACGATCTTGTCTTCGCCGGGATCGAGATCGATGCACGCTCTCAAGCGGTCGTGACCAAGGCCGTTGAGAAGGCTCGGCGGAAAAATAATCAGAGTCTGCTGGCCCGCGTCGGGGAACGTCGTACAGATGGTGGTTGGCGGTTCCGCGAGGATGCGCCGATCCTCGTTCGGGTTGATGATGCCACGCGCGAAGCTGTGACGTCCGGGTTGGAACGCTATGCTGAGACGCTGCCGCGCGAGCGCAGGTTCATGTTGAACCGCTATCACGTGGTCGACGTCGCCCACCGCGTCGTCGGGGTCGGCAGCGTCGGGACCCGCGCCTACGTGGCGCTGCTCTGCGGCAACTCGGACCAGGACGTGCTCTTCCTGCAGGTGAAGGAGGCGGTGCGCCCGGCCCACGCCCCCTACCTGCCCGGCATGCCGGAGCCCTATGCCAGCCACGAGGGCGAGCGGGTGATCTACGGCCAGCGCCTGCTCCAGGGCGTCGGCGACCCGCTGCTCGGCTGGACCACGATCGCCGACCGCCCGTTCTACGTGCGGCAGATGAAGAACATGAAGGGCGAGATCCC
>NZ_JAKSYA010000101.1:0-121967 GCF_022829485.1 Methylobacterium sp. J-059 | reverse complement strand
CACGATCTGCTGGAAGGTCTGCACGTTCTCCTCCACCCGCCCGGTGATCTCCTCGATCGTGCGCTGGGTCGTGTCGGAGCGCGCCTTGCCGGTGGCCGACCGCTTGACCGCCTCCTCCGTCAGCATCACCGAGGTGTTGATGCCGCGCTGGATCTCCGAAAGGATGCCGCGCACCTGCAGGGTGGCCGACTTGGCCTGGTCGGCCAGAAGCTTCATCTCCGAGGCCACCACCGCAAAGCTGCGCCCGCTCTCCCCGGCCGCCGCCGCCTCGATCGCGGCATTGAGCGCCAGCAGGTGCGTGCGCTCCGAGATGTCGTTGCTCCTGCGCCGAGGCGCGGATCTCGGTCGCCGCCGCGTTCAGGTCCGACGTCGCCGCACGGTTCGTCCGGGCCAAGTCCGCAAGCCCCGAGACCATCCCGTTCAGCGCACGGGACAGCCGGCCGATCTCGTCGCCGCCGCGAACCTGCAGCGTCTGGGACAGGTCGCCGCCGCCGACCGTCTCGGCGAACGCCATCACGCTCTCCAGCGGCCGCACCACCGCACGGCTGATCAGGATCGTGACGAGGATCGCCAGGAGGACGCTGGCGAGCAGCGTCAGCAGGATCGAGAGCCGCGAGCGCTCGTGGATCGCGCCGATCCCGCGCTGGCCCACGGCGATGCTCTCGTCGAGGGCGACGCGGGTGCGCTCGACGGCGGCGATGGTGGCCTCGTAGGCACGGCCGATCTCGGCGTTGCGGGCCTCGACGCCGGTGACGTCGCCGCCGACCGCGGCCACGAGCTGCGCCTCGCTCGCATCCCGGTACGGACGATAGATCGCGACGGCCTGCCTCAGGACGCCGTGCAGGCGGTCCCAGGCCGTCGTCCGATCCACCGAGAGGGCGCGGGCGCGGTAGGCGTCGGCCTCGCGGATCAGGTCGTCGAAGAGCGCGTCGGTCGATGCGGCCGTGCGACGCCAGGTGGTGAGGACGTCCTCGTCGCGCATGGGCTGCCCTTGCGCCTTCATCAGCGTGGCGATCACCGCGTTGCGGCGCAGGATGCCGAGGTCGCGCGTCTGGTTGCCGAGGATGTCGAGCTGGCGCAGCACCGCGAGGTCGCGGGCGACGATGGTGTCGGTGGCGTCGCGGACCGAGCCGATCTGGCCGATCGCGTAGAGGCCGAGGGCGATCAGCACCACCGTCACGGCCGTGAAGCCGAGGAGGATCCGTTTTCCGATCGAGATCGACAAGGCGGCTGATGCTCCGGGTCGGGCGGCGTCGTGGATCGCGCGCGTCTCGCGCCTCAAGGCAGGGTGCGCCGCAGCAGCTGCGGCAGGTCGATGACGACGAAGTCGCCGAGACCGGACGGGCCGGGATCGGCCGCGGCATAGCGCGAAACCGCTTCGCCGCCGAATCCGCCCTCCGCCGCGGCGGCCTCGGCGAGGTGGGCGAGCCCCAGCACGCGGTCGACGGCGAGCGCGGTCGGCGTCGCGGCCGTGCGAAGGACGACGAGGTGGCCGCCTTCGACGCGGTCCGCGCCCGGGCGACCGAGCGCGCGGGCGAGGCCGACGACGCTGACGATCCGTCCGGACAGGGCGACGAGGCCGAGGATCGCGGGCGGTGCGCCCGGCACGGGCGTGCATGATCGCATGGGCACCACCCGCGCGACGTCGGCGAGGGGCAGGCCGAAGCGCTCCGGGCCGCAGGCGCAGACGAGATGGGCCTCGACCGGCGCGGCTTCGCGCGCCATCGCCCCGCGCCGGGCGAGGGCGGCCGTGCGGTCCGCGCGCAGCGCCGCCTCGCGCCCGTGCCGGCCGTCGCCCCGTTCCATCTGGCGATCCGCCGCGTTCACGCCGCCCCCGTTCCGATGCCGTCGCGGATCGCCGCCGCGCTCAGGGCGATCTCCCCGGCACGCGCCCCGTCGCCCTCGGGCAACGCCGCATCCGGCGGCAGCGCTTGGCTCAAGGCGACCGCATTGTCCAGCGCCCGGCGGGCGTCGGCGGTCCGTCCGAGGGCTCCGAGCAGCAGGCCGAGATGGTAATGGGCCATCACGTAGCCGCGATCGAGGTAGAGCGCGCCGCGGAAGGCCCGCTCGGCTTCGGCCTCGCGGCCGAACCCGAGCGCGAGCAGGCCCTCGTAGAGCCGAAGGGACGCATCGGTCGGCCGCGCGGCGAGCGCGTTCCGCAGGAGGCGCCACGCCGCGCCGGTGTCGCCGGAATCGGCCAGCATGCGGATCGTGCGCGCCACGTCCTCCGCCGTCTCGTCGACGACGGTTGGAGCGCTCGCCGCCGGCACCGGACGGATCGCTTCGGCGACGGCGTCTCCGGCAGGCACCGCGAGCAGCGCCTCGAGAGCCGGACCGGGTTCGATGGGAGTGGCGGCGGGCGGACGCTCGAGCCCGGCCGGCTCGGCAGGATCGGGAGGCGCGGGCAGTGACGCCGATTCGAGCGGACGGCGATAGGCGACCGTGCCGGGGAGGTTCACCGCATCGAGCCAGCACGCGAAGGCCGGATGGGGCTCCGCATGGCCGATCAGCAGCCAGCCGCCGGGCCGCAGGCGCCGGCCCAGCGCCCGCACGATCGCGGCGACGGTCTCGGCGCTGAAGTAGATCAGCACGTTGCGGCAGAGAATGAGATCGAACCCATCGAAGCCCTCGGCCGCCGTCCCGTCGACGAGGCTCATCAGGTTCTGGCGCTCGAAGCGCACCATGCGGCGAAACTCCGGCCGCAGGGCGTAGCCGCCCTCGCGGGCCGCCCCGGGGCTCGCCGGGATGCGATGGAAGTGGCGCAGGCGCTCCTCGACCGGCAGCGTCCGCAGCGCCCAGCGGCCGTACTCGGCCGCCCGGGCGGTGGCGAGGGCGGCGACGCTGATGTCGGTGCCGACGATCGCGACGCGCCAGTCCGCCAGGGCCGGGCCGAGCAGCTGGTGCAGCAGGATCGCCACCGAGTAGGGCTCGGCCCCCGTCGAGCAGCCGGCGCTCCAGACCCGGAGGCTGCGCTCGGCCGCGCGCCCGGCGATCAGGCCGGGTAGGATGGTCTCGCGCAACGCGGTGAACTGCTCGGCGTAGCGGAAGAAGAAGGTCTCGCCGATGGTGATCTCGGCCTCGAGCGCGGCCCATTCGCCGGCGCCCGCGTTCAGGCGCGCGTCGTAGGCCGCGGCATCGGCGACGTTGCAGGCCTTGAACCGCCGCCGCAGGCGGTCGAACAGCAGGTCGTCCTTGTCGGCGTAGTAGTGATGGCCGGTGCGCGCGATGATCCGCGCCTTGAGGACCGCGTAGCCCGGATCGTCGTGGGGGCTCGGACCGGGCGGCCGACGCATGGGGTCCCGCGCCTTCCGCTCAGGCGGCCGGCAGCGCGGCGAGGCGCGCCTTCGCCGCCCGCGTCAGGTCGCCGACCCGGGCGCGCTCCTCGGCGCTGAGCAGGCACGCCGGGTCGAGGGCGTGGATCAGCCGGTCGCCCCGGGCGATCTCGGCGGAGACGCAGCCGTTGAGGCTCGCGCCCGCGGCGACGGGCCGGATCGCGGCGGCCTCGACGGCGACGAGGTCGGTCACCCGGTCGACGAGCCAGGCCGCGGCGGCGTCCGGCGTCAGGACCAGGTGGGCGTAGGGGCCCGGGTCGTGCGCGCCCTCGCGCAGGCCGAGAAGGCGCGCGAGGTCGACCACCGGAACCGGCTCTCCGCCGAGGTTGAGGAACCCCGCGAGCCAGCCGCCGCAGGCCGGCGGCCGGAACAGGTCCGGCAGCGGCAGCACCTCGCCGGCCGCGGATCGCGGCAGCGCGCATGGGGTGCCCGCGACGTCGAGGAGCAGGTAGCTGAGCGAGGCCGTCTCGGGCTGGGCCACCGGCGTTCCGTGCTCTCGCGCTCGTTGGGAGGGGGGACGAGGATCGGTGATAGGCCGGGCGCCGATGCGGGGCAATCGCGCCGCGCGCCGTCGGGCCGGGCTGCGGCAAATGCTTCGCAGAGGCCGGATCCTTCGCGGCGGCCCGGCTCTCCGCCGGAATGCCGTTGACCATCGCCGAGGCCTTCGTTAAGACACCGGTCACTTTTCACGCGGAGCGCCATGCGGGCGGCCCGCGTTGGGCGAGAGATCGATCCCGATGACGACGATCCTTATCGTAGCGGAAGCGCCATCGACGGGGCGGCCCTGATCTCAGGGCCGCGATCCGGGCGGTGGCGCATGCAGGGTCCCTCGCGGGGCCCTTTTTTGTTGCCCGCGCCGATCGACGACATCGAGACGACGAAGACCAGCAAGGCGAGCAGGAGGAAGACGATGGGCGGCGAGGTCATGACCGGGGCCGAGATGGTCATCCGGGCGTTCCAGGATCAGGGTGTCGACACGCTGTTCGGGTATCCCGGCGGCGCGGTGCTGCCGATCTACGATGCGCTCTTTCACCAGGACGCGGTCAAGCACGTGCTGGTCCGCCACGAGCAGGGCGCCGTGCACGCCGCCGAGGGCTATGCCCGCTCGTCGGGCAAGGTCGGCTGCGTGCTCGTCACCTCGGGTCCCGGCGCCACCAACATCGTCACCGGGTTGACCGACGCGTTGCTCGACTCGATCCCGCTCGTCTGCATCACGGGCCAGGTCCCGACGCACCTGATCGGCACCGACGCGTTCCAGGAATGCGACACGGTCGGCATCACGCGCCACTGCACCAAGCACAACTACCTGGTCAAATCGATCGACGACCTGCCGCGCATCCTGCACGAGGCCTTCTACGTCGCCTCTCACGGCCGCCCCGGCCCCGTCGTCGTCGACCTGCCGAAGGACATCCAGTTCGCGAGCGGGCTCTACGAGCGTCCCTCGGTCGACGGGCACAAGACCTACAAGCCGGCGGTGAAGGGCGATGCGGACAAGATCCGCGCCGCCGTCGAGCTGATGGCGCAGGCGCGCCGCCCGGTCTTCTACACCGGCGGCGGCGTGATCAATTCCGGCCCCGAGGCCTCGCGCCTGCTGCGCGAGCTTGTCGCCGAGACGGGCTATCCGGTCACCTCGACCCTGATGGGCCTGGGCGCCTTCCCGGCCTCCGACGACAGGTTCCTCGGGATGCTGGGGATGCACGGCACCTACGAGGCCAACCTCGCGATGCACGAGTGCGACGTGATGATCTGCGTCGGCGCGCGGTTCGACGACCGCATCACCGGCCGGCTCGACGCGTTCTCGCCGTTCTCGAAGAAGATCCACATCGACGTCGACGCCTCCTCGATCAACAAGGTGGTCAAGGTCGACGTCGGCATCGTCGGCGATTGCGGATCCGTGCTCGCCGACATGCTGGAGGCATGGCGCGCCCTCCCGGCTCAGCCCGAGAAGTCCAACCTCGACGGGTGGTTTGCCAAGATCCGCACCTGGCGGGCGCGCGAGTGCCTCGCCTACTGGCCCTCGGGCACGATCATCAAGCCGCAGCACGCGGTGCAGCGCCTCTACGAGGCGTGCAAGGACCGCGAGACCTACATCACCACCGAGGTCGGCCAGCATCAGATGTGGGCGGCGCAGTACTTCAAGTTCGAGGAGCCGAACCGCTGGATGACGTCGGGCGGCCTCGGCACCATGGGCTACGGCCTGCCCGCGGCCATCGGCACGCAGCTGGCCCATCCCAAGGGCCTGGTCATCGATATCGCGGGCGAAGCCTCGATCCTGATGAACATGCAGGAGCTCTCGACCGCGGTGCAGTACCGCCTGCCGGTCAAGATCTTCATCCTGAACAACGAGTACATGGGCATGGTGCGCCAGTGGCAGGAGCTGCTGCACGGCTCGCGCTACTCGCAGAGCTACTCGGAGAGCCTGCCGGACTTCGTCAAGCTGGCGGAGGCCTACGGCGCCAAGGGCATCCGCTGCGACAAGCCGGGCGACCTCGACGCGTCGATCGCCGCGATGCTCGACTACGACGGGCCGGTCGTGTTCGACTGCATCGTCGACAAGAAGGAGAACTGCTTCCCGATGATCCCGTCGGGCAAGGCGCACAACGAGATGCTGCTCTCCGACTACCTCGGCGAGACCGGCATGGAGATCGGCGACGTGATCTCCGAGGAAGGCAAGATGCTGGTGTAGCCTCTTGGTGGCAGCCCGACCCTGGGGTCGGGCTGCGGTCCGCCGCCTCGGCGGCGACGCGCAGCCGCGCTTGCCTCGCGCCAGGGGTGCGAGACCGCGGATCGAACGAACTGGACGACGAGGACGCGCCCCGCGATGAACGCCATGAACACCCACTACCCCGATGCCGGCCGGATCGAGGCCGTCAACCGGCACACCCTCGCCGTGATCGTCGACAACGAGCCGGGCGTGCTCGCGCGCATCTCCGGGATGTTCTCGGGACGCGGCTACAACATCGAGAGCCTGACGGTGTCGGAGACGGAGGAGGCGCGCCACCTCTCGCGCATCACCATCGTCACCGCCGGCACCAACGCGGTGATCGACCAGATCAAGGCGCAGCTCGACCGCCTCGTGCCGGTGCACCGGGTCGTCGACCTGACCCTCCAGGGCAGCGCGCTTGAGCGCGAGCTCTGCCTGGTGAAGGTGGCGGGGCAGGGCGAGCATCGCGGCGAGGCGCTCCGGCTCGCCGCCGCCTTCGGCGCCAAGACGCTCGACGCGACGCTGACCTCCTTCGTGTTCGAGCTGACCGGCGCGACCGAGGAGATCGACCGCTTCATCCGCCTGATGACCGTGCTCGGCCTCGTCGAGATCTCCCGCACCGGCATCGCCGCGATGGGCCGCGGCGCCGACCCGATGTGACGGATTTCCGACGACGGTGCTAAGGTGCCGTCGCGATGCCGGAGGGCTGGGGATGCGGGCACGGCTCGAACGAAAAGGGGACGACCTCGTCCTCGCGGTGTCGGAAGACGACGTGCGCGAACTCGGGTTGGTGGTCGGCCAGGACGTCGAGATCCATCCTGTCCGGGTCGCATCCGCTTCCGAGCCCGCGCGGCGCTTCGTGAACGGTTTCCCGATCTACACGATGGCCGAGATGGCCGCGGAGATGCGGCGGCTCGGACCCGACTTCGAGCCTCCGACCGTCGATTGGGGGCCGGATGTCGGCTCCGAGATCATCGATGACGACGATTCCCGCTGAACGCATCCTCCGCCCCGGCGACTTGATCCTCGTCGACCTCGATCCTGTCCTTGGGACCGAGCAGCGCGGGCGACGTCCGGCCCTGATCGTTTCGACCCTCGAGATGAACACGCTGACCCGGCGGATCATCATCTGCCCGATCACACGGAACCTCGATCCCTGGCCGACGAAAGTTCTCCTGCCCGACGGCGTCGGCGCGGCGGGGGCGATCCTCGTCGATCAGGCTCGCTCGATCGATCGAAAGGTCCGAACGCTCCGGTCTCTCGGAGCCGTTCCCGCCCCCATCCTGCAGGAAGTCCGCTCGAAGCTGGCCGCTCTCATCGGCGTGCGCATCGGCGATGCGGCGGAGACAAGCGCGCGCCCATGACCACCCTCTACTACGCCCCCGGCGCCTGCTCGCTCGCCGCGCACATCGCGCTGGAGGAGGCGGGCGCGCCCTACGACACCGTGCGCCTCGACCTCGCCGCCGGCGACCAGCGCGCGCCGGAATACCTCGCGATCAACGAGCGCGGCCGGGTGCCGGCCCTGGTCGCGGGCGACTGGGTCCTCACCGAGAATTCGGCGATCCTGCGCCACGTCGCCCGCGCGCACCCGGAGGCGAAGCTCTGGCCCGAGGATCCGCGGGCGCAGGCCGTCGCCGACGAGTGGCTGTGCTGGCTCTCGATCAACCATCACCCGGCCTACGCCCATATCCGCCGGCCGGAGCGCTACAGCGACGACGAGGCGGCGCTGCCCGGCATCCGAGCCAAGGCGGCCGACACGTTCGGCGACCTCTGCACGATGACCGAGGTCCGGCTCTCGAACGGCGGCTGGGCTGTGCAGGATCGCTACAGCGTGGTCGACGCCTACCTGATGGTGTTCTGGGTCTGGGCCCGCGGCCCGACGCTGCGGTTCGACATGTCGGCCCGCTTCCCGTTCTGGACCGCCCACGCCCGCACGATGGCCGAGCGGCCGGCCGTGCAGGCCGTCTTCGCCCGCGAGGGCCTGCCGCTTCCCGCCTGACGCGCGCCTGCGACTGGACACCTTGCGGCCGCCACCGAATCGCCCTATCAGGCGAACCGTACGGTACGGTACGGTTCGGCACCCGATGGCAGCAGGCTCGGCGATCCACGACGCGACCCCCTCGGTCCGCCAGCAGGCCGTGCTCGATGCGGTCCTGGACCTGATGGTGGAGGAGGGCGACCAGCTCACCATGGATGCGGTCGCGCGCCGGGCGAGCTGCTCGAAGGAGACGCTGTACAAGTGGTTCCGGGACCGCGACGGCCTGCTGACAGCGACGGTGCAATGGCAGGCCTCGCGCGTGCGTGCCGGGCAGTACGAGGCCCGCGCGCTCGACGTCGCCGCCCTGAGCGAGAGCCTTCGCGATTTCGCGACAACCTGGCTCGGCGTGATCTCGAGCCGGGCCTCGATCGCCCTGAACCGCATCGCCATCGGCGACGCGGCGTCTCGGAAGAGCAACCTCGGCAGCATCGTGCTCGCCAACGGGCGCTTCGCGATCGGCGACCGCCTGAAGCCGGTGCTGGAGGCCGGCCGCGCGGCGGGGCTTCTCGCCTTCGACGACAGCGAGACCGCCTTCCGGACCTTCTTCGGCCTCGTCGGCCGCGACGTGCAGATCAGACTTCTGCTCGGCGATGCGATCGTCTTCGACGCCGCCGAGATCAGACGCGACGCCGCCCGGGCGGTGGAGCAGTTCCTGGCCCTCTACGGCCAGCCCAAGCGCTAACCACAACCCCTTCACGAGAGAGGACACACATCATGCGGGTCTACTACGATCGCGACGCCGACCTGAACCTGATCAAGGGCAAGAAGGTCGTCATCGTCGGCTACGGCAGCCAGGGCCATGCCCACGCGCTCAACCTGCGCGATTCCGGCGTGAAGGACATCGCCATCGCGCTGCGCGAGGGCTCGGCCACCGCCAAGAAGGCGGAAGGCCAGGGCTTCAAGGTGATGTCGGTCGCCGACGCGGCCAAGTGGGCCGACGTGGTGATGATGCTCACCCCCGACGAGCTGCAGGGCGACATCTACAAGGAGTCGCTGGAGCCGAACATGAAGCAGGGCGCCGCCCTCCTGTTCGCCCACGGCCTCAACGTGCACTTCAACCTGATCGAGCCGCGTCCCGACCTCGACGTGCTGATGGTCGCCCCGAAGGGCCCCGGCCACACGGTCCGCGGCGAGTACCTCAAGGGCGGCGGCGTGCCGACCCTGATCGCCATCGCCCAGGACGCCTCGGGCAACGCCCACGACCTCGGCCTGTCCTACGCCTCGGCCAACGGCGGAGGACGTGCCGGCATCATCGAGACCACCTTCAAGGAAGAGTGCGAGACGGATCTCTTCGGCGAGCAGGCCGTGCTGTGCGGCGGCCTCGTCGAGCTGATCAAGGCCGGCTTCGAGACCCTGGTCGAGGCGGGCTACGCCCCCGAGATGGCCTATTTCGAGTGCCTGCACGAGGTGAAGCTCATCGTCGACCTCATCTACGAGGGCGGCATCGCCAACATGAACTACTCGATCTCGAACACCGCCGAGTACGGCGAGTACGTCACCGGCCCGCGCATCGTCACGTCCGAGACCAAGGCCGAGATGAAGCGCGTCCTGGACGACATCCAGTCGGGCATCTTCACTCGCAACTGGATGCTGGAGAACAAGGTCGGCCAGACCTCGTTCAAGGCCACCCGCGCCAAGCTCGCCCGTCACCCGATCGAGGAGGTCGGCGCCAAGCTCCGCGGGATGATGCCGTGGATCTCCGAGAAGGCGCTGGTCGACAAGACCAAGAACTGATTCTTTTCGGACCTTCGGTCGCGCCGTTCCCGACGACCGTCGACGAGGAAGGCCGGCCCCGTGGAAGCGGGGTCGGCCTTTTTCATGCGCCGGCCAAACGCGGCAATTGCCCGCGCGGACGTTTGAGGGGACAGTGCCGCCGCGAAATTCCGGGACAACTCGGCGACGCAAGGATCGCGGAGGCTCGGCCGGCTCAGGAGGAAACCATGGCCTCGCTCTATTCGGACGCGCACCGTGCGCTCCAGCAGGAATTCAAGACCACCAAGCTCGCCGACCGCCTCGACACCCAATGGGTGCACGAGACGATCCAGGACGACGAGGCGGCCTTCATCGGCTCGCGCGACATGTTCTTCCTGTCGACCGTCGATCCCGACGGCATGCCGACCGTCTCGTACAAGGGCGGCAGCCCCGGCTTCGTGAAGGTGCTGGACGACCACACCCTGGTGTTCCCCGGCTTCGACGGCAACGGGATGTTCTATTCGATGGGCAACATCGAGGGGCAGGCCAAGGTCGGGCTGCTGTTCATCGACTTCGAGACGCCGCACCGCATCCGCGTTCAGGGCACCGCCACGCTGCTGCGCGACGACCCGCTGATGGCGCGCTACACCGAGGCCAAGTACCTCGTGCGCGTCGACGTGTTGAAGATCTGGGTCAACTCCCCGCGCTACATCCACAAGTACGAGAAGGTCGCGCAGAACAAGTACGTCCCGACCCCCGGCAGGGAGACGCCGCTGGCCGCGTGGAAGCGCCTCGACCTCGCCGGCGACGTGATCTCCGACGCGGACAAGGCCCGCGTCGCCAAGGAAGGCCGCCTGGAGGTTCCGGAATACCAGGCGCTGGTCGCCCGCGGCGAGGCTTAGGCCTCAGGCGCCGAGCCGGCGCGCGAGGTCGGCGAGGTCGGCGGCCGCGAAGGTCACCGGCACGCTCGGCGCCGTCTCGCCGCCGGCCGGCCCGTGCTCGCGCGCACGGGCGACGTGGGCGGTCGCCAGCCCGTGCTGCGCGGCCGCCGCGAGATCGCTCGAATGCGCGGCGACCATCAGGGTCTCGGAGGCCGCGAAGCCGAAAGCCGCGACGGCGTCGCGATAAAGGGCCGGCTTCGGCTTGTAGTCGCGGGAATAGCCTGCGCCGAGGATCGCATCGAACCCCAGCCTGTTGCGCCGCGCCAGGTCGACCATCAGCCGGACAGGCCCGTTCGAGACCGGCGCGAGCAGGTGGCCCATCCGCAGGCGCGCCAGCGCCTCCGGCACCTCCGGCCAGGCATCGAGCCGGTGCCAGGCTTGGACGAGCTCGGCCCGGACGGCCTCGGGAACCCCGGCGATGCCGAAGGCGGCGAGCACCTCCGGCAGCGACTCGCCCTGCAGCGCGTCGAGGTCGACGTAGGCGCGGGCGCCCGACCGCACCGTCTCCATCGACGGCCCGTAGCGCGCCCGCCACGCATCGGCGAAGGCGCCGCCGTCGAGCGCCGCCGCGTAGGGCGCGAGCAGCCGCTCCGCCTCCCGCGCCACGCCCGAGCGCCAATCCACGAGGGTGCCGAAGACGTCGAAGACCAGCGCCCGGATCGTCATCACACGCTCCGCAGCCGGGTGCGGCGGACGAAGCCGACGATGTCCTTGACCGCGTCGAGGGTCGGCGCGGCGATCGCCTCGGCGCGCTCGGCGCCGTCGGCCAGCACCGCGTCGATGTGGGCGGTGTCGGCGGTCAGGCGCTTCATCTCGGTGGCGATCGGCGCCAGCGTCTCGACGGCGAGCTCGACCAGCGCGCCCTTGAAGGCGGAGAACTGCGCGCCGCCGTGATCGGCCAGCACCGCGTCGCGCGTCGTGCCCTTGAGCCCGGCGAAGATGCCGACGAGGTTGTCGGCCTCCGGCCGGCCGGCGAGGCCCGCGACCTCCGAGGGGAGGGCGTCCGGGTCGGTCTTGGCCCGGCGCACCTTGCTGGCGATCGCGTCGGCATCGTCGGTGAGGTTGATGCGCGAATTGTCCGAGGCATCGGACTTCGACATCTTCTTGGTGCCGTCGCGCAGGCTCATCACGCGGGCGGCAGGTCCCCCGATCAGCGGCTCGGTGATCGGGAAGAACCCGGCGCCCGCATCGTGCCCGTGCGCGGCGATCGAGCCGGCGAAGTCGGTGTTGAACTTCTGCGCGATGTCGCGGGTCAATTCGAGGTGCTGCTTCTGGTCCTCGCCCACCGGCACGTGCGTCGCGCGGTAGGCCAGGATGTCGGCCGCCATCAGCACGGGATAGTCGTACAGGCCGATCGAGGCCGCCTCGCGGTCCTTGCCGGCCTTGTCCTTGAACTGGGTCATCCGGTTGAGCCAGCCGAGCCGCGCGACGCAGTTGAACACCCAGGCGAGCTCGGCGTGCTGCGGCACCTGGCTCTGGTTGAACACGATCGAGCGGTTCGGATCGATGCCGGCGGCCAGGAAGGCGGCCGTGACCTCGCGGATCTGGCCTTTGAGCGCCTCCGGGTCCTGCCACAGGGTGATCGCGTGCAGGTCGACGACGCAGTACAGGCACTGCGCCTCGCGCGCCTGCATCTCGACGAAGCGCTTGATCGCGCCGAGGTAGTTGCCGAGATGCAGGTTGCCCGTCGGCTGCACGCCCGAGAACACCAGTTCCTTGAACGCGGCCATCGGCGCGGTCCCTCGAATGCCGGGCCGAGGCGATCTCGCGTCCCTGGAAGGCCGGGTTTCTGGCACCCGGGGGACGAACCGGTCAAGGCGAGGGCTGCTAGGGCTCGCGATAGGCGCCTTGCGCGCTCGGGCAGAGGTCGAGCAGCACGCAGCGGCCGCAGGCGGGCTTGCGGTGGTGGCAGACCTGCTGGCCGTGCAGCATCAGGATCTCGTGGTTGTCGTAGAGGTCCTGCGCCGACCAGTCGGCCGGAAGCTGCGCCCGCAGGATCGGGTGCGAGGGGCCGACATCCACCTTCGCGCCGATCAGCCCGAGGCGCTGGGCGACGCGGTGGTGGTGGCTGTCCACCGGCAGCGCCGCCATGCGCAGCACCGAGAACGACAGCACCGCCGCGCTGGTCTTCGGCCCGACCCCGGGGATCGCCTCGAGCCAGGTGCGCGCCGCCTCGACCGGCATGTCGGCCAGGAAGGCGAGGGACAGGCTGCCGCGGCGCGCCTCGACCGCCCGGAGCACGGCCTGGATGCGCGGCGCCTTCAGCTCCGGCCAGGTCACGCCGCGGATGGTGTCCTCGATCGCCTCCACCGGCGCGACGAGCATGTCCGCCCAGTCGGGATAGCGGGCGCGCAGCGCCTTGAACGCGCGGCCCGAATCGGCGTTGCGGGTGCGGTGCGAGAGCAGCGACGACACCAGCTCCGAGAGCGGGGCGAGGCTGTGGAAATACGGGATCGGGCAGCCGTAGACCGGGCACAGCCTGCGGTGAATCTCGAGCGCCTTCGCCGCGAGGTCGGCGGGCGCGTCCTCCGGGACCGCGGCGGTGGGGCGCGGCGGCCGTTCGGCGGCGAAGAGGTCGTGGCGGTTCGCGCTGGGCATGAGGGCGGAATCCGCGAGGATTCCCACCGGTTCCGCCCGCGCGACGTCGCAGGTCCCCCGCGTCGGCGCGTCGACGTTACCGCGTCAGCGCGTAGATGTTCACGTCGAGCTTGTCGTCGGCCTTGTCGTTCAGGTCGGTGACGTACTCCTCGATGAAGCGGTCCTGGACGACGATGTCCTTGGCGTCGAGGTAGGTCGTCAGGGTCTCGTAGGTGCCGTCGATGTCGTCGTAGGAGCCCTTGTGCGGGAAGCGCAGGGCCTTGCCGGAGGGCGTCGTGCCGAAGTGCAGGCCGTCGGCGGCGCTCGGCGCGGGCTCGGGGGCGGAGGCCACCGGGATCATCGCCTCGTAGACGAAGCCGTCGTCGTCGGTGCGGGTGAAGACCGCGAGCGGGCGCCCGGTCGCGGCGATGCCGGCCTTGGCGAGGTCCGCCTCGATCTTGGCGAAGGCCTCCTTCAGGCTCGGCACAGCCTCCTCCCACTTCGCCTTGCCGGACAGGATCGCGGCGGGCTTGGCCGGCAGCGTCACCGCGTCGACGTCGTCGGCGTTGGCCGGGGTCTCCACCAGGGTCTTCCGCCCGGAGGCCTGAGCCGGGGACGGTGCCTGCGCCTGAGGCGGTGCCGGGGGCGGCGCCGGCGCGGGAGCGGGCGCCGACGGCAGGGTCGGCGACGTGATCGCCTTCTCGGGCGCGGGCGCGGACGACTTGTTCGGATCGGCGGGCGGGTTCGGCGCGGTCGTGGTCGGGAGCGGGTCCGTCACCGCGGGCGAGGGCGCCGTCGAGGCCGGCGGCGGGGGCTGCTCGGCCAGGACCGGCAAGGCCAGGACGGGAAGGACGGCGGCGCCGAGAAGGCCGGCGGCGAGCGTGAGGCGAGGGCGGGTCAAGGCAGCGCTCCGGCAAAGGCATCGAGGCGACGACCGAAGGCCGCCGCGGACCGAATTGGCACGGTCCCGTCACGCCCGAACGTAGTGACGAACATCGGTCTTCGCGAGGCCGTCGATGCAGGTTCCCGAAGCGCGGCGTGCGGGCGCGGCGGATCTGCCACGCTCCGGCGCGCGCGGAGCCGCCCCTCGCGTCGGACGCCGGCCTTGCCATATACGGGGCCTCGACGACGGGCCGTTCGGAGGCCCGACCCCGCATCCCGCGACGACGCAGCTCGAACCACCATGGCCGCATGAGCGCACTCGCCCACAGACGCTTCCTGAAGATGCACGGCGCCGGCAACGCGATCGTGGTGCTGGATCTGCGCGGCAGCGGCGTCCGCGTCGCCGCCGCCGAGGCGCGCGCCATCGCGGCCGACCCGTCCTCGAGCTTCGACCAGCTGATGGTGCTGCACGATCCGCGAAGCCGCGGCACCGACGCGTTCATGCGGATCTACAACACCGACGGCTCGGAATCGGGCGCCTGCGGCAACGGCACCCGCTGCGTCGCCTACGCGATGCTCGACGACCCGGCCATGGCGCGCCCCGTCGAGACCGGGCGGCTGGTCCTGGAGACCGATGCCGGCCGCGTCGAGGTGAAGCGCGTCGCCGAGCGCTCCTTCACCGTCGACATGGGCCGCCCCCGGCTCGCCTGGAACGAGATCCCGCTGCGCGACCCCTTTCCCGACACGCGGCGGATCGAGCTGCAGATCGGGCCGATCGACGACCCGATCCTGCATTCGCCGGGCGCGGTGAACATGGGCAACCCGCACGCGGTGTTCTTCACCGACCGCGACCCGGACACGTTCGACCTCGGGCAGATCGGCCCGATGCTGGAGAACCACCCGATCTTCCCCGAGCGCGCCAACATCTCGATCGCGCAGGTCCGGGGGCGGGAAGCGATCAAGCTCCGGGTCTGGGAGCGCGGCGCCGGGCTGACGCTCGCCTGCGGGACGGCCGCCTGCGCCGCCGTGGTCGCCGCCTCGCGCCTGCGGATGATCGGCCGGCAGGCCACCGTGAGCCTGCCCGGCGGCGAGCTGTTCGTGGAGTGGCGCGCCGACGACCACGTGCTGATGACCGGCCCGGTCTGCCTCGTCGCCGAAGGCCGCTTCGCCCCCGAATTGTTCGCGCAGGACGCCGCCTGATGGCGGTCGAGACGCTGACCTTCGGCTGCCGGCTGAACACCGTCGAGGCCGAGGTGATGCGCGGCCATGCCGAGGCGGCATCGCGCGACCGCGACCTCGTCGTGGTCAACACCTGCGCCGTCACCACGGAAGCCGGGCGGCAGGCGCGCAAGGCGATCCGCCGCCTGCACCGCGAGCGGCCGGGCGCCGAGATCGTCGTCACCGGCTGCGGCGCGCAGATCGAGACCGCGGCCTACGCCGCGATGCCCGAGGTCGCCCGCCTCGTCGGCAACGGCGACAAGCTCTCCCCCGCCGCATGGGGGCCGGACCCCGACCGTCCGCGCGATGCCGTGGGCGACGTGTTCGCCGCCCGCCACGCCGCGCCGACGCGGATCGCGGGCGTGGCCGGGCACACCCGCGCCTTCGTCCCCGTGCAGAACGGCTGCGACCACCGCTGCACCTTCTGCGTCATCCCGTTCGGGCGCGGGCACTCGCGCTCGGTGGCGCCCGCGGCGGTGATCGATCAGGTGGCGCGCATCGTCGCCCATGGCGGCCGCGAGGTCGTGCTCACCGGCGTCGACCTCACCGCCTACGGCCGCGACCTCGCCGGCGCGTCCGAAAGCCTCGGCACGCTGGTGCTGGCGATCCTCGCCGCGGTGCCGGACCTCGCGCGCCTGCGCCTGTCCTCGATCGACTCGATCGAGGCCGACGACGCCCTGATGCGCGCGCTCGCCGACGAGCCCCGGCTGATGCCGCACCTGCACCTGTCGCTGCAGGCCGGCGACGACCTCGTGCTGAAGCGGATGAAGCGGCGCCATGCGCGGTCCGACGCGATCCGCTTCTGCCGGGAGGTGCGGCGGTTGCGGCCGGACGCGGTGTTCGGCGCCGACCTGATCGCCGGCTTCCCGACCGAGACCGAGGACCAGTTCGCCCGCTCCCTCGACCTCGTCGCGGAATGCGGCCTGACGCATCTCCACGTCTTCCCGTATTCGCCCCGGCCGGGCACCCCGGCCGCGCGGATGCCGCCCGTGGCCCCCGAGATCGTCCGGGGGCGCGCCGCCCGCCTGCGCGCGGCGGGCGCGGCGGCCCTCGTCCGCCACCTCGACGGCGAGGTCGGGCGCTCGCACCGGGTGCTGGCCGAGCGCGGCGGCATCGGCCGCACGGAAGGCTTCACGCCGGTGCGGCTCACGGCGGAGCCGGGCACGATCCGGACGGTAGCGATCCTGGGCCACGACGGCCGGGCGCTGCTCGCCGCTTGATCGCAGGCCGTCGGCTGCGCACCCCGCCCGCTCAGGCGGTCCAGCCGCAGGCGAGGAGCCCGCTCCGCATGTGCTCCGGCGCCGGCGCCTCGGCGACGACCGGCGGCTTCTTCGGGTAGAGCGGCAGGGCGAGCTGCCGGGCATGGAGCTGCAGGCCGGGTCCGCCGTGGCGCGGCGCGGTGCCGTAGATCGGGTCCCCGACGATCGGAAACCCCGATGCGGCGCAGTGGACGCGAAGCTGATGGGTGCGGCCGGTGACCGGCACAAGCTCGAGCCAGGCCTGGCTCCCGGACCGGCCGAGCACGCGCCAATGCGTCAGCGACGGATCGCCGGCGGGATCCGCCTTCATCCACCACGAGCGCGGATCGCTCGAGCGCCGGGCGAGCGGCAGGTCGACGCTGCCGGTCTCCTCCGTCGGGCCGCCCTCGACCAAGGCCCAGTACGCCTTCCGGGCCCGCCCGTCGGCGAACAGCTTGTTCAGGCGGGCGAGCGCCTGCGCGTGGCGCCCGAGCGCGAGGCAGCCGGAGGTGTCGCGGTCGAGCCGGTGCGCGGCCTCCGGGCGCCGCGGCAGGCCGAAGCGCAGCCCGTCGAGGTGGTCGGTCAGGGTCTCGCCGCCCTTCGGCCCCGGATGCACCGGCAAACCCGCAGGCTTGTCGATGACGAGGACCAGGGCATCGCGGTAGAGCAGGCGCGCGCCTATGTCAGGGTGGATAGCGGCGGGCGACGACATGCCTCCCGGCTAACGGTGCCGGGGCGCGGGAGCAAGGACGACATGAGTCAAGACGAGAAGCCGGGCTGGTTCGGCCGCCTGTTCGGGCGCAAGGGCGCGACCGAAGCCCCCGAGCCGCCGGCGGACTCGCCCGCCTCGCCGGCGGAGGGCCAGCCGGACTTCGCCACCGGCGCCGACGACGTGGCGCACGTGCCGTTGCCGCCGGCCGAGCCGTCGCCGGTCGACCCCGACCGCAACGCGGTGCCCGACGCGACCGAGGGCGCCGACCTGCAGCCGATCGAGGGCGAGCCCGAGACGCCGCCGGCGGGCACCGCGGGCGACGACCCGGCCCACGGCGCGGGGCCGGCCGACGCCACCACCGTCGCCCGGGAACCGGCGACCGGGACCGAGACCGAGACCGGTGCGGCGGCCAGCGCGCCCGACATCCAGCCGGTCGACGTCGCCGCCTCCCTCGCCCACGACGCCGTCAACGACGCGGCGCCGGCCGAGGCGGAGCCGGAGAAGCGCGGCTGGTGGACCCGGCTGACCTCGGGCATGAAGCGGACCTCCTCGGCCCTGTCCGACCGTGTCACCGGGTTGTTCACCAAGCGCAAGCTCGACGCCAACACCCTGGAGGACCTGGAGGACGCGCTGATCCAGGCGGATTTCGGCGTCGAGACCGCGACGCGGATCTCGGAGGCCGTCGGCAAGGGCCGCTACGAGAAGGGCATCTCCCCCGACGAGGTCCGGGCGATCCTGGCGACCGAGGTCGAGCGCGCGCTGGAGCCGGTGGCCAAGCCCCTGGTGATCGACGCCGCCAAGAAGCCGTTCGTGGTCCTGATGATCGGCGTGAACGGCGCCGGCAAGACCACGACGCTGGGCAAGCTTTCCCTCAGCCTCAAGGCGGAAGGGCGCTCGGTGATGCTTGCGGCGGGCGACACCTTCCGCGCGGCCGCGATCGAGCAGCTCAAGGTCTGGGGTGCGCGCACCGGCACGCCGGTGGTGAGCGGGGCGCAGGGCGCGGACGCGGCGGGCCTGGCCTTCGACGCCCTGAAGCGCGCCAAGGCCGAGGGCACCGACGTGCTCCTGATCGACACCGCCGGCCGGCTCCAGAACAAGGCCGGCCTGATGGCGGAGCTCGAGAAGATCATCCGCGTGCTGCGCAAGAGCGACCCGGAAGCGCCGCACGCCACGCTGCTGGTGCTCGACGCCACCGTCGGCCAGAACGCGCTGTCGCAGGTCGAGCTGTTCTCCAAGGCCGCGCCGGTCTCGGGCCTGGTGATGACCAAGCTCGACGGCACCGCGCGCGGCGGCATCCTGATCGCGCTCGCCGCGAAGTTCGGCCTTCCGGTCCACTTCATCGGCGTCGGCGAGGGCGTCGACGACTTGGAGCCGTTCGCGGCACGGGACTTCGCGCGGGCGATCGCGGGGTTGGAGAAGGGCTGAGGCCGATCGCCTCCGGTAGACCTCACCATTCCCCGTCGGTAGAGACGCCCTCACGTGACGGACCGTTCGGGGACGTGACGGACCGCTCTGATTCCGTGGCCAGACGCATGCAGATCGAATCCGTCCCCCCGCACCGCCACCTGCCGCCGGCCCTGAAGCTCGCCCTGGAGATGGGGCCGCTGGTGATCTTCTTCCTCGGCAACGCCTATGCCGAGCGCTTCGGCGTCGCCGCCGATCAGAAGCTGTTCGTGGCGACCGGGGTGTTCATCGCGGCGACGGTGCTGGCGCTCGCCGTGCACTTCGCCCTGGTGCGCCGGCTGCCGATCATGCCGATGGTCTCGGGCGTGGTGGTGGTCGTGTTCGGCGGGTTGACCCTCTATCTGCAGGACAAGACCTTCATCATGGTGAAGCCCACCATCGTGAACACCCTGTTCGGCCTGGTGCTGCTCGGCGGGCTCGCCTTCGGCAAGTCCCTGCTCTCGGTGGTGCTCGACTCGGTGTTCTCGCTCACCGAGGAGGGATGGCGGAAGCTGACCTTCCGCTGGGGCCTGTTCTTCCTCGCGCTGGCACTGATCAACGAGGTGGTGTGGCGGACCCAAAGCGAGGATTTCTGGGTGAACTTCAAGGTCTTCGGCATCATGCCGCTGACCGTGGTGTTCGCGCTGGCCCAGACGCCCCTGCTCACGCGCTACGAGCGCAAGAAGACCGACGCGTGAATCGGGCGCAAGCCGAACCGGCGCCGCCGGCTCGGCGGACGGCCCGCCCGGGCCGGTGCGGACCGTCCCTTCCTACTTCGCGACCACCTTCCCGGCCGCCCGGATCTTGGCGATCACGTCCGCGAGGTTCTCCGGCGTGACGATGCCGACGAGCTTGTCGCGGATCACGCCGTCCGGGCCGATGATGAAGGTCTCGGGCACGCCGTAGACCCCGAAATCGATGCCGACGCGGCCGGTTTCGTCGTGGCCCACCGCCTGGAACGGGACGCCGTTCTTGGCGAGGAAGCGGCGCCCGTTCTCGGCCGCGTCCTTGTAGTCGATCCCGACGAGCCGGATGCCGGGCTCGCGCGCCAGCCGCATCAGCATCGGATGCTCGACCTGGCACGGCGCGCACCACGAGGCCCAGACGTTGAGCACCGTGACGCCGCCCTTCAGGTCGGCGCTCGACAGGCCCGGCACCGGCTTGCCGTCCGCGGTCAGGCCGGGCACCGCCGGGAGCGCGAAGCTCGGCACCGGCTTGCCGATCAGCGCGGAGGGGAGGGCGGCCGGATCGACGCCGGAGCGCAGGCGCAGGAAGAACACGCCGGCCAGCACCGCGAAGGCCAGCACCGGGACGACGACGAGGAGCGAGCGGCGGACCGGCTCCGGAGGGGCCTCGACGCTCACCGGCGATCCTCCGCCTGGAGCTGGGCCAGCGCCCGCCTCTGCGCCCGCCGGTCGCGGATCGCGTTGAGGACGAGGGCCGCCATCACCAGGGCGGTGAACGCGTAGGAGGCGAGGATGAAGCCGCCGTGGCTGCCGAGGTCGAAGGTCATGGGTTCAGGCGATCCGGATCGGTTTCATGCGTGGGCCGCCCGCTCGAGGGCGGCGACGTCCAGCTTGATCATGCCCTGCATGGCCGAGAAGACCCGGGCCGACACGGCGGCGTCCGGGTCGGCCAGGAGGCGGGGAAGCACCTCCGGCACGACCTGCCAGGGAATGCCCCAGCGGTCGCGGAGCCAGCCGCACATGATCGCGGAGCCGCCGTCGGCGGTCAGGCCCGCCCAGAGCCGGTCGACCTCGGCCTGATCGGCGCAGGAGACGGAGATCGACGCCGCCGTGCCGTACTCGACCGGCGTGCCGCCGTTCAGCGCCTGGAAGCTCTGGCCGCCGAGGGTGAACGCGACGAGGATCACGTCGCCCGCGGCGCCACCCGGCCACGCGCTCGGCGCGCGCGGGATGTGATCGATGCGGGAATCGGGCACGAGCCCGACATAGCGGCGCACCGCCGCCTCCGCATCGGTGCCGAACCAGAGGCAGGTTCTCACCGTCTTCATGGGCCGCGTCTCCTTCCGGGATGCGGGGCGCGCCGCACGCGGACGCGTCTCGCGATCAGACGGCCTGGCCGAGCGGCAGGTCGCGCCCGGCGTCCGAGGTCGTCACGGTCGACCCGGCATCGAGGCGCTCGGCCTCGCGGATCGTCAGGGTCCGCACGCGTCGGCGCATGATCTCGGTCCGCATGGCATAGAGGTGCAGGGTGGTGCCGCCGAGGGTGGCGGCGCCGATCATCACCAGCAACGGGTAGAGCATCGACGGGTCGATGGTCGAGCCGCCCATGCGCAGGATCGAGGCCGGCTGGTGCAGGGTCGACCACCAGTTCACCGAGAACTTGATGATCGGCAGGTTGATCGCGCCGACGAGCGTCAGGATCGCGACGGAGCGGGCGGCCCGGTTCGGGTCCTCCATCGTCCGCCACAGGGCGATGATGCCGCAGTAGATCAGGAACAGGATCAGCATCGAGGTGAGCCGCGCGTCCCAGACCCAGTAGGTGCCCCACATCGGCTTGCCCCAGAGCGAGCCGGTGACGAGGCAGATCAGGGTGAAGGCCGCCCCGATCGGCGCGGCGGCGCGCTGCGCCACGTCGGCGAGCGGATGGCGCCAGACCAGGGTGCCGACCGCCGACAGGCTCATCGACGCGTAGAAGAACACCCCGAGCCAGGCCGCCGGCACGTGGATGAACATGATCCGCACGGTCTCGCCCTGCTGGTAGTCGGGCGGGGCGACGAACCAGGACAGGTAGAGCCCGAGCGCGAGGATCGCGGTCGAGATCGCGGCGAGCCACGGCACCAGCGTGCCGGACCAGCGCATGAAGTGACTCGGGTTGGACAGGCGCGTCCACAGGGGCGTCGACATGGGCGATGTCTTAGCCCGGGGTGCGGTGCAGCGGCAATGCGCACGTCTGGCGCAGCCTCGCTGGGCGCGGGCACCGGCGGCATGAGCCCTTGACGCGCGCAGGCGTTGATGTCGCCGCGTGCGCCGTCCGGTGAGCCCGGTCGGCCGACGCGGCGGAAAATCGATCACCTCGGCAAGCCGCCGATCCGTCGTGCGGCGTCGCAGGGTGGAACGGTCACTCGCACTCGGAGAGGACGAGCTTGCAGCTGGGGCACTTGTCGAAGGCCATCTCCTTGGCGGCGGCCTCGGTCCGGCCCCAGCCCACGCCGTAGGTGGTGCGATTGGAGACGTAGGCGCCGCAGGCGTCGAAGCGGGCGACGACCTTGCAGTTGTCGTTGCCCATCTTGGCGCATTGGCGCATCGCGGCGGCGCCCGCGGCCTCGCGCGAATCGCCCCAGCCGATGCCGTAGCCCTCGTCGCCGGCCTTCTGGCCCTCCTCGGTGTCCACGGCGAAGGCGCCGGCCGCGGCGGCGGGAGCGGTCGCGAGGAGCGCCAGGAGCAGCGCGGACATCAGGGTCTTCATCGTTACGTCCCCATCGAGCTTGACAGGGCGGCCGAACCCTTCGCGCCGCCGCTGCCAGCCGTCTGATAAGGCAGGGCGGCGCAAAGGAAATTGCACGACCGTTCCGATCTCTTGCGCGAGCGTCCCGCCCTCATTCCGACCAGCGCAGGGCCGCCGCCGCCGCGAAGGTGCCGACCAGCGCGGCGATCAGGCTGAGGCCGGACAGGATCATCAGCGGGGTGGCGAAGGGGACGGTGCCGCCGAGGGCCGACTGCGCGGCCGAGACGCCGAAGATCAGCGTCGGGATCATCAAGGGCAGCACCAGCACGGCGAGGATTAGGCCGCCCCGGCGGATCGAGGCGGTGAGCGCCGCGCCGACCGCGCCGACGAAGGTCAGCGCCGGCGTGCCGACGAGCAGCGTCAGGGCGGTCGCGGCCATGGCGGTCCCGTCGAGCGCGACGAGCAGGCCGAACAGCGGCGAGGCCAGCGCCAGGGGCAGCCCGGTGGTGATCCAGTGCGCGATCACCTTGGCCAGCACCACGAGCTCGAGCGGCATCGGCGCGGCGGTCATCAGGTCCAGCGAGCCGTCCTCCTCGTCGGCCTGAAACAGCCGGTCGAGGCCGATCAGCGTCGCCAGCACCGCCGAGAGCCAGAGGATGGCCGGGCCGATCCGCGAAAGCAGGTTGAGGTCCGGCCCGAGGGCGAACGGCACCAGCGCCACGATCATCAGGAAGAAGACCAGCGACAGCATGCCCGACCCGCCGACGCGGGAGGCCAGCGTCAGGTCGCGGGCGACGAGGGCTGCGAGGATGCGGATCACGCCCACGCCTCCTCCGCGTCGTCCGCCGGCTCGGGCGCCCGCGGGGCGGCCTGCGCGATGTGGAGGTTGCGCGCGTCCTCGAGCCCGAGGGCCTGGTGGGTGGCGGCGATGACGAGGCCGCCGGCCGCCCGGTGCTCGGCCATCAGACCGGCGAGCACGCCCTGCGAGGCGGTATCGAGGGCGGCCGTCGGCTCGTCGAGGAGCCAGAGCGGGCGCGCGCAGACGAGGAGCCGCGCCAGCGCCACCCGCCGCCGCTGCCCGGCGGACAGGTAGGCGACCGGCAGGTCGAGCGCGTGGGCGAGGCCGAGCCGGTCGAGCGCCGCCCGCGGGCTCAGCCGCTTCGTCCCGAGAAGGCTTTGCGCGAAGGCGAGGTTCTCGGCCGCCGTCAGGCTGCTCTTCAGCCCGTCGCGATGGCCGACGGCGTGCAGGCACTCGGGCAGGGCCGCCTCGCCCATGTCGTGGACGGTGAGCCGGCCCGAATCCGGCCGCAGCCGCCCGGACAGGATCGCGAGCAGGCTCGACTTGCCCGCGCCGTTGCGGCCGGTGACGGTGATCGCCTCGCCCGGGCCGATGGCGAAGGTCAGCCCGGAGAAGATTTTTCGCCCCGAGCGGCGGCAGCAGAGGGCATCGACGGTCAGCCGCACGAAGGTTGCCTGTTCAGAGAATGAAACGCTTCGATCTACCGGTAGATCGCGCGCCAGTGGCCGATCCGTACCACGACGACCCTGACGGTCGCGTCGTCGATCGCAGCGATGATCCGGTAATCGCCGACCCGATATTTCCAGAGGCCGCCCAGCCGCGAACCTTTGAGCGCCTCACCGAGGCTTCTCGGATCGTCCAGGGGCGACAGGCGATCCCGCAGGAAACGGAGAATCCGCGCGGCGGCCTCACGATCGAGCCTATCGAGTTCGCGTTCCGCGGACCGTTCGAACTCAATCCGACAAGCCATGCCGATCCATCACCGCCTGCAGCGTGACGGTCCGGCTCTCGCCGCTTTTCAGGGCTGCGACCCGGCTCTCCGCGAGCTCGACGTCCTCGATCTCGTCGAGGTGGTCTTGGATCGCCTCACGCACGTGATCGTCCGCGCTGCGGCCGGTGCGTCGGGCCAGGGCGTCGAGGCGGCGTTCGATCTCCGGCGGCAGGTCGAGGGCGAGCATGGAAGTCTCCGAGGCGCGTCAGGCTTACGATGGCGGCGCGCATCCGTCCATTCTCGGCACCAAGCCCTCTTGCACGACGAGCCCACGGCACCCGCGCCGCCTTGCCCGATTGCGCAAGACGAAGGAGCCGCGCAACCTCACCGTCATCGGGCAAGCGGCGTTCCGCGATCGTGGGACGCCGGGACGCACCGCCGACACGGAGGATGTCGCCATGACCAAGCCGTCGCAATCCGCGAAGCTGCGCGTGAACGACCCGCGGGTCCGCACCGAAGCCGAGATGGCCCGGGATCCCGACGCGCTCGCCGGCCGCGCGATGGTGGAGGCGCGGGTCGCGCGCTGCACCGCGGACGAGCAGGCCGCGTTCTGGGCGGCGGTGCGGCGCTGCTTCGGCGGCCCGGCGCCGGAAGCCGCCGCCTGAGCCGGACGGGACCGAGGACGCGGGCGGACAGCCTCGCGGCACTGTCACCCGCGACCCGGTAGCGGGCAGATTCGAATCGTTCTATACGGTCCCCAGGCTGCGCCGCGCGACCTTCGAGCGTCCAATTCGCTCCTCGCGCACCCTCCTGCCCGGGCACCCCCGGGGCGGCGCGCGCTCCCTGCGAGCGCAGTCAGGCCGAACACCGGTTTCGTGGCGCGGGTTATGCCTGCGCGTGTTCGACAAACGCCAGCGAGGATCAGACCAGCCGTGGCTTCCATCGACAGCTTCAAGTCCCGACAGACGCTTCAGGCGGCGGGCAAGACCTACACCTACTACTCGATCCCCGAGGCCGAGAAGAACGGGCTCGCCAACTCCACGGCCCTGCCGTTCTCGATGAAGGTGATCCTCGAGAACCTCCTGCGCTACGAGGACGACCGTTCGGTCAGGAAGGGCGACATCGAGGCGACGGTCGCCTGGGTCGGCAACCGCGGCAAGACCGAGACCGAGATCGCCTTCCGCCCCTCCCGCGTGCTGATGCAGGACTTCACCGGCGTGCCCGCCGTCGTCGACCTCGCCGCGATGCGCGACGCGATGGTGGCCCTCGGCGGCGACCCGCAGAAGATCAACCCGCTGGTGCCGGTCGACCTCGTGATCGACCATTCGGTGATCGTCGACGAGTTCGGCACGCCGAAGGCGCTGGCCGACAACGTCGCGCTGGAATACGAGCGCAACGGCGAGCGCTACACCTTCCTCAAGTGGGGCCAGTCGGCGTTCGACAACTTCTCCGTGGTCCCGCCCGGCACCGGCATCTGCCACCAGGTCAACCTCGAGTACCTGTCGCAGACCGTGTGGACGAAGCGGGACCCCGACGCCTCGGACGGCTCCGAGATCGCCTATCCCGACTCGCTCGTCGGCACCGATTCGCACACCACCATGGTCAACGGCATGGCCGTGCTCGGCTGGGGCGTCGGCGGCATCGAGGCGGAAGCCGCGATGCTCGGCCAGCCGCTGTCCATGCTGATCCCCGAGGTCGTCGGCTTCAAGCTCTCCGGCAAGCTGCCCGAGGGCACCACCGCCACGGACCTCGTGCTCACCGTCACGCAGATGCTGCGCAAGAAGGGCGTGGTCGGCAAGTTCGTGGAGTTCTACGGCCCCGGCCTCGACGAGATGGCGGTGGCCGACCGCGCCACGATCTCGAACATGGCGCCCGAATACGGCGCGACCTGCGGCTTCTTCCCGATCGACCGCAAGACCATCGACTTCCTGAAGGTCACCGGCCGCACCGACGAGCGCATCGCGCTGGTCGAGGCCTACGCCAAGGCGCAGGGCATGTGGCGCGACGCCCAGACCCCCGACCCGGTCTTCACCGACACGCTCGCGCTCGACATGGGCGACGTGCGGCCCTCGCTCGCCGGCCCCAAGCGCCCGCAGGACCGGGTGCTGCTCGACGCCGCCAAGCCCGGCTTCGCCGGCTCGATGGAGACCGAGTTCCGCAAGGCGGCCGACATCGCCAAGCGCTACCCGGTGGAGGGCGCGAACTACGACATCGGCCACGGCGACGTGGTGATCGCGGCGATCACGAGCTGCACCAACACCTCGAACCCGTCGGTGATGATCGGCGCCGGGCTGCTGGCCCGCAACGCGGTGGCCAAGGGCCTGCGCTCGAAGCCCTGGGTGAAGACTTCGCTGGCGCCGGGCTCGCAGGTCGTCGCCGAGTACCTCGAGAAGGCCGGGCTGCAGCAGCCGCTCGATGCGCTGGGCTTCAACCTCGTCGGCTTCGGCTGCACCACCTGCATCGGCAATTCCGGCCCGCTGCCGGCCGCGATCTCGAAGGCGATCAACGACAACGACGTCGTGGCCGCGGCGGTGCTCTCGGGCAACCGCAACTTCGAGGGCCGCGTGAACCCCGACGTGCGGGCGAACTACCTCGCCTCGCCGCCGCTCGTCGTCGCCTACGCCCTCGCCGGCTCGATGCAGATCGACATCACCACCGAGCCGCTCGGCACCGGCTCGGACGGCCAGCCGGTCTACCTCAAGGACATCTGGCCGACGACGGCCGAGGTGGCGCAGTTCATCGAGGCGAACATCACCTCGGCGCTGTTCAAGTCGCGCTACGCCGACGTCTTCACCGGCGACGCGAACTGGCAGGGGGTCGAGGTCACCGAGGCCGAGACCTTCGCCTGGAACGGCGGCTCCACCTACGTGCAGAACCCGCCCTACTTCGAGGGGATGCAGAAGGAGCCGGCGCCGATCACCGACATCCAGGACGCCCGCATCCTCGGCCTGTTCCTCGACTCGATCACCACCGATCACATCTCGCCGGCCGGCAACATCCGCGCGGCCTCGCCCGCCGGCGCCTACCTGCAGGAGCATCAGGTCCGGGTGCAGGACTTCAACCAGTACGGCACCCGCCGCGGCAACCACCAGGTGATGATGCGCGGCACCTTCGCCAACATCCGCATCAAGAACCAGATGGTGCGCGATCCCGCCGGCCAGGTGGTCGAGGGCGGCTGGACCCTGTTCCAGCCCTCGGGCGAGCAGATGTACATCTACGACGCGGCGCAGAGATACGCCGAAGCCGGCACCCCGCTCGTGGTCTTCGCGGGCAAGGAGTACGGCACCGGCTCGTCGCGCGACTGGGCGGCCAAGGGCACGAAGCTGCTCGGCGTGCGCGCGGTCGTGGCCGAGAGCTTCGAGCGCATCCACCGCTCGAACCTCGTCGGCATGGGCGTGGTGCCGCTGGTGTTCCAGGGCGAGACCTCGTGGGCCTCGCTCGGGCTCAAGGGCGACGAGACCGTCACGATCAAGGGCCTCGCCGGCGAGTTGAAGCCGCGCCAGACCCTGACGGCCGAGATCACCGCGGCCGACGGCACCAAGCAGGAGGTGCCGCTGACCTGCCGCATCGATACGCTGGACGAGCTGGAATACTTCCGCAACGGCGGGATCCTGCCCTACGTGCTGCGCTCGCTCGCAGCCTGAAGCTCGGGTCGGGCGGCCCTCGGGTCGCCCGGCCTCACGACCCGTCGTCGAGCCGCCGCGGGTCCGTCCCGCGGCGGCTCTTTTCATGCGGTGCGTGCCGGTCGGATCAGGCGGCCGCCTGCGCCGCGTCGAACGCCGCCGCGAAGGTGGCGCCGGGCCGCGCGGTGCAACGATCGACCCAGGCATCAATGGCCGGCACGCCGGGCTTGCCGAACCACGCGAAGGGCGAGTGCAGCAGCAGGTCGACCGCGGTGAAGCGGTCCCCGAGCAGGAACGGGCCGCCGGCGAGTGCGGAGGCCAGGCGTGCCCTGGCCTCCGCGCCGTTCCGGAACGTCTGCGTCAGGAACGGGTGATCCAGCCCGGCGGCCTCGACGACCAGAACCGGCTCCAGCACGCCCGCGTACCAGGCGAGCCACCCGAGATAGGCGCCGCGCTGCCTATGCCCGTGGGGGACGGCGAGCCCGGACTTCGGGAACAGCTCGGCGAGGTACTGCACGATGGCGCTCGATTCGCGGACCAGCGTGCCGTCGTGGTCGAGCATCGGCACCTTGCCCTCGGGATGCGGGTTGCCGGGATCGCGGATCCCCGACCCGTCCCTGCGCGGGATGGTCACCCGCTCGATCCGGACGTCGTCGAGGGCGTCGAGCTCCTTGAGCAGGGCGACGATGCGGGTCGAGCGGCTGTTGGGGGAATGGTAGAGCGTGATCACGGCGATCTCCTGCTGGCGGGTCGGCAGGGGATGGTCTAGCCAAGGTCTCCTGCCAGTTTCCGTCAGTTGCACGATGGCCCGAGCCGACCGGCTGCTCCGACTGCTGCATGCGATGCGCGTCCTGCCGGCGCCGGTGACGGCGGCCCGGCTGGCCGAGGAGACCGGGGTGTCGTTGCGATCGATCTATCGCGACATCGACAGCCTGCGCACGGCCGGCGCCGGGATCGAGGGCGAGCGCGGCTACGGCTATCGCCTCGTCGAGGACGTCGCGCTGCCGCCGCAGACCTTCGACCGGATCGAGATCGAGGCCCTGGTGCTGGGTCTCGGTAAGGTCCGCCACATGGGCGACCCGGCGCTCGCGGAGGCCGCCGCCTCGGTGCTGGCGAAGGTCGCGGCAACGCTGTCCGACCGGCGCGAGCAGCACCTGCTCCACGCGGTGTCGCAAGTCCGCCGCTTCGGGACGCGCTACCCGGCGACCTTCGACATGACGACGATCCGCACCGGGTGCTGGCGCGAGGAGGCGGTGACCATCCGCTATGCCGACAAGGACGGAGCAACGACCGTGCGGACGATCCTGCCGCTCTCCATCGTCTACCTCGACGACAAGATGACGGTGCTGGCCTGGTGCTGCCTGCGCGCGGCGTTCCGCATGTTCCGCGCCGACCGCATCGCGGCGGCGGAACCGGCCGGCACCAGCTTCCGCCCGCGACGGGTGGCGTTGCTGCGCAGCTACGTCGCCGAGCTCGGCCGCCGCGGATGATGCGGGCCGGGCCCGCCGGCCGGGCGATGCGCGTCTGAGCCAGAAATAAGAGCCAGCGACCGCGAATAGATTGTGCGCAAGGGTGTTTTGCGGCCGCCGCCGCCCCATAACCTCCCGACCACAACCGGGAGATGCCCTATGAAGACCCTGAATGTCCTCGCCCTTGCCGGCCTGATGACCCTGTCCGGTGCCGCCCTCTCGGCCCAGGCGCTGGAGCGCGTCCGCGGCACGATCGAGAAGGCCGACGGCGGCATGGTGACGATCAAGACCGTCGACGGCGCGACCGAGACCGTCGACGTCGGCGGCGCCAAGTTCGCCTGGGTGGTGAAGTCGAGCCTCGATCAGATCAAGGACGGCGTCTTCATCGGCACCGCGACCAAGGGCGAGAACCCGATGACGGCGCTCGAGGTGGTGCTGTTCCCCGAGTCGATGCGCGGCACCGGCGAGGGCCATTACGGCTGGGATTCGATCACCGATCACACCGCCGCGGGCGGCACGGCGGTGAAGAGCTCGATGACCAACGGCACCGTCAAGGCCGAGTCGGGCACGCCGCGCGTCAAGAGCGCGATGACCAACGGCACGGTGAAGGCCGACACGGCCGGCGCCTCCGGCACCAAGACGCTGACCGTCGGCTACGGCAAGGACGGTGCGGCCAAGACCATCGAGGTGCCGCCGACCGCACCGATCGTCGCCTTCGAGCCGGCCGACAAGGCGATCCTGATGCCCGGATCGAAGATCTTCGCCGTGGTCGACAAGGCCGGATCGAAGATCGAGGGCAAGCTGATCGCCGTCGGCAAGGACGGCCTCACCCCGCCGATGTGATCCCGGGCGCCGGCGGCACGCGGGTCCGTGCCGCCGCGCCTGACTGGTCATGTCCGAACGGCCGCGGGATCTCGGATCCCGCGGCCGTTCGCATGTCAGGGGGCCTTCGCGTCCGCGCCGACCGTGAACTCGCGCCACAGCAGCATCAGCGCCGCCATCACCGCCGGGCCGAGGAACAGACCGAGCAGGTGGAAGGTCTCGACCCCGCCGAGGATGCCGAGCAGCACCCACAGGAACGGCAGCTTGGTCGTGCCGCCGATGAGCGCCGGGCGCACGAAGTGGTCGGCCACGAACGTCACGACGAAGCCGGCCACGGCCACGATCACCGCCGCCTTCACCGAGCCGGCGGCCACCAGCAGCAGCGCCGCGATGGCGATGGCGAGCGCGGCGCCGAACGGGATCATCGCGGCGACCGCGGTGAACGCGCCGAGCAGCACCGGGTGCGGCACGCCGGCGAAGTAGTAGACGATGCCCAGCACGACGCCCTCGCCGAGGCCGACGAGGACGAGGCCGTCGACCGTGCCGTGCACCGAGGCGACCATCTGCCGGCCGACCCGCTCGCCGCGCGGCCCGAACAGGCGGTTGCAGGCGACGAGGACCTGATCGCGGATGGTGCGGCCGTCGCGGAACAGGAAGAACAGCGCGACCAGGCTGAAGCCGAACAGCACGACGCGGTGCACGACCTCCTTGCCGACGTTGCGCGACACCCCGATCACCGAATCGTTGTCGAGCCTGCGCAGCATGTCGGAGCCGGCATCCGGATGGCTGAGGTTGGCGCTCCACCACGCCGAGGCCTGCGCCGCGCCGTAGGGCAGGTGGTTGACGACGTCCGGCACCGGAATGCCGTCCTTCTCGGCCGCGCGCACGAAGTCGAGGACGTCGTGGGCCTCGCGCGCCGCCTGGATGCCGAGGACGACGAGCGGCGCGAGGAAGACGAGGGCGACAAGGAGCGTCGCGACGAGCGGAAGCACGACGTTGTGTCCGCCCGGCGGGAAGCGCCGCTCGACGCGCACGTAGAGCGGCCACAGCGCGATCGCGAGCACCACCGCCCAGGCCAGCGCCGGCAGGAAGCCGGACAGGATCCAGAGCCCGAGGGCGGCGAGCGCCAGCACCAGCACGACGCGGGCGACGCCCTGGCCCCTGGCCTTCTCCACCGGCGGAAGCGGCGGCGCGTGTTCGGTGCGAAGCGTCTGGTCCATCAGGCGGGTCCTCCGGCGCGATCCGCCGCGCGCTCATGTAGGCCGCCGCGGGACCTTTGCCATACGCGGAATCCGGGCCCCGGGGGCGGCACGGTTGCCGGGCCGGACCCCCTCGTGTAGAGGTCGCGGCCACATGACGGGGCGGCGCGCGGCGCCCTCCGCCACTGGGCCGTGCGGATGGGGGCGCCGCGTCGAGCACCGGCGGCGGCCCGTCGCACCAATCCCGATTCGGCGAGAACGCATGTCAGACCAGCCCAGCACCGGCACCGCCACCTTCGAGCGCGTGGCCGACATCATCGCCGACACCGCCGACATCCCGCGCGAGAAGATCACGCCCGAGAGCCACGCGATCGACGATCTCGGCATCGACAGCCTCGCCTTCCTCGACATCGCGTTCGCCGTCGACAAGGCCTTCGGGATCAAGCTGCCGCTCGAGCGCTGGACCCAGGAAGTCAACGAGGGCAAGGTCCCGGCCGAGGAGTACTTCGTGCTGAAGAACCTCTGCGCCCGCATCGACGCGCTGGTCGCGGAGAAGGCCGCCAAGGTCTGATCCCGGGGTCTCGGCACCGAGACCGGCACCGGCAAGACCCGGGCGGCGACGCCCGGACCGAACGACCCTCCGAAAGCCTGCGGATCGGCAGCCCATGCGCCTCGAATATTTCGAGATGATCGATTCCGTGGTGAGCCTCGACCGCGCCGCCGGCCGGATCGAGGCCCTGGCCCAGGTGCCGATGGAGAGCCCGGTCTTCGAAGGGCACTTCCCCGGCCATCCGCTGGTTCCTGGCGTGCTGCTCACCGAGACGATGGCGCAGGCCTCGGGCTACCTCGTGCTCGCGCACCTGAACTTCGCGCAGATGCCGTTCCTGATGGCGGTGGACAAGGCGCGCTTCCGCTCCTTCGTCGGCCCCGGGGCGACGCTCAGCGTCACCGCGAGCCTGGAGCATGACGGCTCGGGCTACGCCGTGACCAAGGCCGCGATCCGCCACGACGGCAAGCTCCTGGCCGATGCCGAGCTTCGCTTCCGCACCATGCCGTTCCCGGACGGGCTCGACGCGCTGATGCGCGCGCGCACCGCGAAGATCGGCCTGGTGATGGACGGGGATCCGGCGGAGGCCCCGGCAGGAGAACCCGCATGAGCCGCGCCGTCGTCGTCACCGGGATCGGCCTCGTCTCCTGTGCCGGCGAGGGCTTGGCCGCCCATCTCGACGCGCTCGCGGCTGGCACGCCGCCGCGGACCGACGCGACGACGTTCGCGCCCTATCCCGTCCACCCGGCGCCGGCGCTCGCCTGGGACGGTCAGATCCCGAAGAAGTCCGACCAGCGGCAGATGGAGGCGTGGCAGCGCCTCGGCGTCTACGCCGCCGGGCTCGCCCTCGACTCGGCCGGCGTGAAGGACGACGCCGCCTTCAAGCAGGCGCTCCACCTCGTGGTCGCGGCCGGCGGCGGCGAGCGCGACTACGCGGTCGACGGGGCGATCCTCACCGGCCTGCGCGATGCCGCCGATCCCGGCGCCTATCTCAACGAACGGTTGCAGAACGACCTGCGGCCGACGCTATTCCTGGCGCAGCTCTCGAACCTGCTCGCCGGCAACATCGCCATCGTCCACGGCGTCAGCGGCGCGTCGCGCACCTTCATGGGCGAGGAGGCGGCCGGCGTGGACGCGCTGCGCATCGGCCAGGCGCGGATCGCCTCCGGCCAGATCGACGCGATGCTGGTCGGCGGGTCCTACAGCGCCGAGCGGCCGGACGTGATGGTCGTCCACGAGATGGGCGGCTTCCTGCGCAAGCCCGACTACGCGGCGGTCTTCGCCCGCGAGGACGCACCCGGGTTCATCCTGGGCAGCTGCGCGGCCTTCCTGATGCTCGAAGCCGCCGAGACCGCCGCGGCCCGTGGGGCGCGGGCGCTCGCCCGCCTCGGGCCGGTCGCGAGCGATCGCACCCGGCGCGCGCCCGGCAGCGTCTCGACCAGCCTCGACGCCCTGTGGCGGCAGGCCGGGATCGGGCAGGCGCAAGCGGTCGTCTCCGGCGCCACCGGCGTCGCGGCGATCACCGGCGAGGAGCACGCGCGCCTGTCCGCCCTGGCGCCCGACCGGCCGGTCCATGCGCTGGGCGACCTGATCGGCCACGGCCTCGAGGTGACGGCGCCGTTCGGGGCCGCCCTGGCCGCCGGGCTCGTGGCCGATCGCCGCCTGTCGGAGGTCGCGGTCACCGCCGTGGGCCACCGCCGCGGCGAGGGCGTTCTGCGCCTGATGGCCGTCTGAGCGGCGGCCGTCGCGACAGTCTCCCCGATGCGCCTTCGGCAAGGGTCACTCCCACCCGCCGCCTCATCCTGAGGCGCCCGCCTCGGCGGCCCTCGAAGGGGGCCTCCCCCCGACGCGCGATCCCTCAAGGTCTCCTTCGCGGCGGCTCGCGCCGCACCTCAGGATCAGGGGGGGATGGGAGTCGGCCGCCACGGGTCGGCCGCTTCGTCACTGCTTTCCGGTCCTACTTCGCCGCCGTCGTCAGCGGGCAGCCGCTGGCCTCGGCGGTGGCGAAGGCCTCCGGTCCGGGCACGGTGGCGAGCTTCCTGTAGAGGTCCCACTCGCCCTTGGATTCGGCGGGCTTCTTGACCTCGAACAGGTACATGTCGTGGACCATGCGCCCGTTCGGCAGCACCTTGCCGCCCTTGGCGAAGACGTCGTCGACCGGCATCGTGTGCAGCAGCGTGTTGACCGCCTCGGTCTCGTCGGTCCCGGCGGCCTTCACCGCCTTGAGGTATTGCAGCACCGCCGAATAGGTGCCGACGTGGATCATGTTGGGCATCTTGCCGGTGCGCTTCATGAAGCGCTGCCCGAAGGCGCGGGTCTCGTCGGTGAGGTCCCAGTACCAGCCCTCGGTGAGCGTCAGGCCCTGCGCGACCTTGAGGCCGAGGCCCTTCACCTCCGCCAGGGTGAACAGCAGCGCCGCGAGCCGCTGCCCGCCCTCGACGATGCCGAACTCGGCGGCCTGCTTGATGCTGTTGGAGGTGTCGAGGCCGGCATTGGCCAGCCCGATCACCTTGGCGCCAGAGCCCTGCGCCTGCAGCAGGAACGAGGAGAAGTCCTGCGCCGAGAGCGGATGGCGGACGTTGCCCAGCACCTTGCCGCCCTTCGAGGTGACGTAGCGGGCGATCTCGGCTTCCAGCGAGTAGCCGAAGGCGTAGTCGGCGGTCAGCATGAACCAGGTGTCGCCGCCCTGCTGCACCAGGGCGCCGCCGGTGCCGACCGCGAGCGCGTGGGTGTCGTAGGCCCAGTGATAGCCGTAGGGCGTGCAGGCCTTGCCGGTGAGGTCGGCGGTGGCCGCGCCGGTGGTGATGGTGATCTTGCGCTTGTCCTTCGACAGGCCCTGGACCGCGAGCGCCACCGACGAGGTCGTCAGCTCCATGATCGCGTCGACGTTGTCGCGGTCGTACCATTGCCGCGCGATGCCCGACGCGATGTCGGGCTTGTTCTGGTGGTCGGCGGAGACGAGCTCGATCGGCGTCCCGTTCATCGAGCCGCCGAAATCCTCGACCGCCATCCGAGCCGCCTCGATCGAGGAGCGGCCGCCGAACTCGGCGTAGGTGCCGGACTGGTCGTTGAGGATGCCGATCTTCACGACCCCGTCCGAGAAGCCCTGCGCGGCGGCGGGTGCGGCGAGCGCGGCGAGCGCGACCGCCAGCGCGAGACGGACCTGTCCCTTGGTCATGCGTATCCTCCCGGAAGACGTGATCTTGTCGATCGGCCGCCGTTCTGGCGGTCCGGGGCGCATGCTAGGCGAAGGGCGGCCGCGCAACCACGGCGGGCGTCGCCCTCCGTGTTACGCTTTGCGCGGAGCTTCATTCTCGAGGAAGGGGCGGAGCGCCGCGAGGGTCGCGGCCGGGTTCTCCTCGGCCAGGAAGTGGCCGGACTCGATCTCGGCGCCGACCGCGTTCGGCGCCAGAGTCCGCCGCCACGCCGCGAGCGCCGTCTCCGGCTTGTCGCGATCCAGGTAGCGGCTGCTGGCGAGAACGAGGACCGGCATCGCCAAGGTCCGCCCGGCGGCGATGTCGGCCCGGTCGGCCGCGCGGTCGGGGCCGGCGCCCGCGCGGTAATCCTCGCACATCGCATGGATGCGCTCGGGCACCGACCAGGCCTGGGCGTAGAGGTCGAGCGCGCGCGGGTCGAACGCCGAGAGGTCCTTGGCCGCCGTCCAGCCGGCGATCAGCGTCCGGAAATAACCGTCGGGATCCCTGCCGATCGCGGTCTCCGGGTTCGGGGCCGGCTCGGCGAGGAACGGCCAGTGCGGGTTGGCGCCCGGCGCGGCCTCGATCCGCTCCCACTGGACCGCCGTCGGCACGACGTCGAGCAGCGCGAGCGTCGAGACGCGGGCGGGCTGGTCCAGGGCGAGACGGTAGGCCACCCGCGCGCCGCGATCGTGCCCGGCGAGCGCGAAGCGGACATGGCCGATCCGCTCCATCAGCGCGACGATGGCCCCGCCGATCCGGCGCTTGGAGTAGCCGTCGTGGGCCAGATCGCCCTCTGGAGCGGCCGACCAGCCGTAGCCCGGCAGGTCGAGGCAGATCACGCGGTGGTCGCGGGCGAGGTCGGGGGCGATGCGGTGCCAGAGCGCGTGGCTCTGCGGGAAGCCGTGGAGCAGCAGGAGCGGCGGCGCATCCGCCGGGCCGCCGACGCGGGCGAAGGCCTTGCCCCAGGCGGCCTCGGTCCACAGCGCCTCGAACCCGGGAAACAGATCGTCGCCACCGCTCGACATGGGCCTTGCTCCAACCTTCGCCGATCGCGACCCGCGGGTGGCGGCGTCGCGCGCCAGCGTCAAACGCGCTCAGGGGCGTCGGGCTCCGGCGGCGATGCGCCCACGCGCGGCAGGGAATGCGAATAAAATCTTAATCCCTGTCGTGGAGGGTCGCATCACGACTGATGGTGCCCGAATGCCCGTTCAAACCCTGGAAGAGCTCGCGAGGATCGACTCCGACTGGGTCTGGCAGACCGATGCCGCGCAGAACTTCACCTATCTGTCTCCCGAGGTGGAACGCTTCCTCGGCCGAACCGCCGGCGCGCTGACCGGCACGTCGCGGATGACGATCGCCGCGAACGGCGGCGACGGCAGCTTCTGGGAGCCCTACTTCACGGCGCTCGACCGGCGGCAGGCCTTCACCGGCTTCATCTATCCCTACGCCCATCCCGACGGCCACGTGCGCTGGTTCCGCATCAGCGGCGAGCCCGTCGTCGCGCCGGACGGGACCTTCTGCGGCTATCGCGGCACCGGCACCGACATCAGCTCCGAGGGCCAGGCGCGCAGTGCCCTCGCCGACGCGCTCGCGGAGCTGCGCACCTCGCACGCCAGCCTGGTGGAGCAGAACAAGCGCTTCGAGGCGGCGCTGAGCAACATGACCCAGGGCCTGTGCCTGTTCGACGAGGCGGCGCGCCTCGTCGTCTACAACCAGCGCTATTGCGAGATCTTCGGCCTGGCACCGGAGGCCCTGCGGATCGGGATGTCCCAGCGCGAGATCTGCACGATGCTGGTGGCGGCCGGCTGCTATCGCGGAGGCACCACCGTCGACGCCCTGTGCGAGGGCACGCGCCAGGCCCTGCTCGACCCGGACCCGAAGCCGATCCAGCGCGAGCTCGCCGACGGCCGGATCCTCGCCGTGTGCTATCCGACGATCGAGGACGGCGGCTGGGTCTCGACCTTCGAGGACATCACCGAGCGCCGCCGCAACGAAGCGCGGATCGCGCACATGGCGCGCCACGACGCGCTCACCGACCTGCCCAACCGCACGGCGTTGCGCGAGCACGGCCTCAGCATGCTCGGCAAGCCGCGGCGTGCGGGCGAGACCACGCGGCTCGCGATCCTCTGCCTCGACCTCGACCGGTTCAAGGCGGTCAACGACATGCACGGGCACGGCGCGGGCGACGCGCTCCTGCGCGCGGTGTCCGAACGGCTCTGCGCGCGGGTCCGCACCGGCGACCTGGTGGCGCGCCTCGGCGGGGACGAGTTCGCGGTGCTGCACCGCGTCGCCGACGCGGCCGGCGCACTGGCCCTGGCCGAGCGGATGATCGAGCTGGTGAGCACGCCCTACGATCTCGACGGCTACACCGTCGAGATCGGCATGAGCGTCGGTATCGCCATCGCCGACGAGGCGGCCGACGACATCGACCGCCTGCTCAAGAACGCCGACGAGGCGCTCTACCACGCCAAGGGCAAGGGCCGCGGCACCGCCTGCCTGTTCGAGGCGGCGATGGACGAGACCGCCGAGGTCCGCCGCGCGATCGAGCGCGACCTCGCCGACGCCCTGAAGCTCGGGATGTTCGAGGTGCACTACCAGCCGCTGGTCAACCTCGACAGCAACCGGGTCACCGGCCTGGAGGCCCTGGTCCGCTGGCGCCATCCGGAGCGCGGCCTGATCCCGCCCGCCACCTTCATCCCGGTGGCCGAGGAGACCGGGCTGATCGTCGCCCTCGGGGAATGGGTGCTGAACCGGGCCTGCCGCGACGCCGTCGCCTGGCCGAGCGGGATCAGCGTCGCCGTCAACGTCTCGGCCGTGCAGCTACGACACCGCACCTTCGCGCAGACGGTGCTGCTCGCCCTGGCCGAGAGCGGGTTGCGGTCCGACCGGCTGGAGCTCGAAATCACCGAGAGCGTCCTGCTCGACGACACCGAGGCCAACCTCGAGACGCTGCACCTGCTGCGCCGGACCGGCATCCGCATCTCGATGGACGATTTCGGGACGGGCTATTCGAGCCTGACCTACCTGCGCCGGTTCCCCTTCGACAAGATCAAGATCGACCGGTCCTTCGTCCAGGATGCCGGGAAGGCGACCGAGGCCGGGGCGATCATCCGCGCCCTGGTGAGCCTCGGCAGCAGCCTCGGCATCACCACGCTGGTCGAGGGCATCGAGACCGCGGAACAGCTCGCCGCCGTCCGGGCCGAGGGCTGCCAGGAGATGCAGGGCTTCCTGTTCAGCCGGCCGCGCACGGCCGACGAGATCACGGCGATGCTGACGGCCGCGCGCGACGAAGCCGCCGCAGCCTGAGACCAGCATATACAACTCCGGATTGTATTTACATCTTTCCTTAAGCCGAAACTCATACGGTAGGTTGCATAGCCGGTTTGCGATGCAAGCTCATGGGATCGCGTGCGATGGGAACGAGGGCGGGACGCGGGGGCGGAAGGCTGGCGGCCTGCCGCGGCGGAAACGCGGCGGTCGAGTTCGCGCTGGTCACGCCGCTCCTGCTGCTGCTGTTCGCCGGCATCTCCGCCTTCGGCATCTATCTCGGCGCCGCGCACACCCTGCGCGAGATCGCGGCGGAGGCGGCACGCGCCTCGGTCGCCGGCGTCAGCGACGGCGAGCGCGCCTCCCTCGCCCAGGCGGTGGTGCAGCGCAGCCTCGCCGCCAGCGCGATGTTCAAGGCCGGCAGCGTCGGGGTCTCGGTCGGCACCAGCCCGAGCGACGCCACCGTCTACACGGTCACGCTCACCTACGATTCCTCCGGGCTCGGGCTGAAGTCCCTCGGCAAGCTGGTCCCGCTGCCGCCGGACATCTTCACCAGCACGGTCAGCGTGCGCCGGGGCGGGCTGTGAGCCGCCGGGCGCGCGACCTGCGATCGGCCCGGGGCGGCTCGGTCGCGGTTCTGGTGGCGCTCGGGGCCACCGCGCTGATGGGCGCGGCCGCGGTCGGGATCGATCTCGGCATGGTGGTGCAGGCCAAGCGCAAGGCGCAGGGTGCCGTCGACATCGCCGCGATGCTGGCCGCCGCCGGCGGCGGCGGGGCCGACGCGCTCGCCCGCCGCTCGCTGGCCGACAACGGCTACGCCGCCGCCACGGTGACGGTCTCGCCCGGGAGCTACGCCGGCAACGCCAGGATCGCGCCCGCCAGCCGGTTCCAGGCGGGCGCCAGCCCCGCCAATGCCGTCCGCGTCGGGCTGCGGACGGGGGTGCCGGTGCATTTCGCCCAGGTGCTCGGCCTGCCCAGGACCGTGCCGATCCAGGTGACGGGCACGGCCGCGAGCGCGCAGTTCGCCGCCATCTCGATCGGCTCCGGCGTGGCCGCGCTCGATGGCGGCATCGCCAACGCCCTGCTCGGGGCGATGCTGGGGACGAAGCTCTCGCTCTCCGTCCTCGACTACAACGCGCTGCTGTCGATGCAGGTCGACGCCTTCCGCTTCCTCGACGCGCTGGCGACCAACCTGAACCTCCAGGCGGCGGACTACACCGACCTCGTCGCCGCCAACGCCAGCGTCGGGCAGCTCACCGCCGCCCTCAAGGTCGCGGCACAGGGCACGTCGGGGGCGGGCGCCGCGGTGACGGCGCTAACGAAGCTGATGGGCGCGCTGCCCAACGCCGGCGCGCTGATCCCCGTGGCGCAGGTCGTCGACCTCGGGGATGCGGCCGCCCTGTCCCCGGCGCGGGGCGCGGCCGGCCCCCTCGTCGGCCTGATGGACGTGATCTCCGACATCGCCGCCAACGCCAACGGCCAGAACCAGATCGCGCTCGACCTCGGCGCGACGGTCCCGGGCCTGCTCAACACGCGGCTGACGCTGGCGATCGGCGAGCGGCGCCAGGATTCCGGCTACGTCCAGCCGGGCACGCCGAACGCGACGGTCCACACCGCGCAGGTGCGGATGCTGCTCGAGACGACGCTGACCGCGCCGCTCGGCCTCGGAACCGTGACCCTGCCGATCTATCTCGAGGCGGCGCAGGCCTCGGCGACCCTGCGCGGGGTCGCCTGCCCCTGGACCGCCTCGACCCGGCGGCAGGCGACGGTGGATGCGCAGCCCGGACTCGCGACCCTCGCCGTCGCCAACGTCCCGCGCAGCAGCATCGCGGTCGGCGCCGGCACGCCCGACCTGAGCCGGTTCGCGAACCTCATCGCGCTGCCGCTGCTGACGGTGCAGGGAACGGCGCGGACGACCATCGCCAGCCCGGCGCCGCAGACCCTGATCTTCTCCGACGACGAGATCACGCGGCAGGTCACCAAGACCGTGTCCACCACCGGCCTGACGCAATCGCTGACCGGAAGCCTGGTCCAGGGCCTGTCGCTCTCGATCAACGGGTTGATCGTGCCGCCCCTGCTCGGGCCGCTGCTGTCGACCGCGCTGATGGCGGTGACCCCGGCCCTCGACATGGTGCTCGACACGACGCTGCGCATCCTGGGGCTGCGCCTCGGCTACGCCGACGTCACCGTCGACGGCACGATGTGCAACCAGGCCGTGCTGGTACAGTAGCACGCCGCCGCTTCGGCCCGGCGCCTGCCGGACGCCCGGCCCGGCACGATCGATGTGCCGAAGCCCGGCCTCACCGGCGGCGCGGCGGCACGCGCGCCGCACCGGCCGGTTCGACGATCAGTGCCCGCGCCCCGGCCCGCGCGACAGGGCGGCGATCTGCTGGCCGAGGCTGAGGAGCAGCACGTCGACGAGAAGACGCAACTCCGAGTTGTCGAGCTGATCGATCGTCTCGCGGCAGGCCAAGGCGTGAGCGGCGGCGGTGTCGAGGATCGCCGAGGGGTCCTTCCGCTCGATCTCGGCGAAGGCGCCGAGGTCGAGATCGCCCTCGGTGACGTCGATGATGATCCCGTGGCCGTGCAGCACGGTCCCCGACTCGTTGCGGACGAGCCGGCCGCGATCGAGGATCCGGCGGACGCGGCCGGCGGTCGAGACGGTGCGGTATTCCGCGACGAACAGGCCCCCGCTGCGGCGCAGGCGCTTGAAGTGGCGCGACAGCTTCGGCAAGTCGTCGGGATGGACGCGAGCCTTGGCCCGCTCGAACGGCACGGGCAGCCCGGCGATCGCATGGTCTCCCGCCAGAACGTCGGCGGCCCCGGCATCCAGAATACAGCGGTCGGGCTGGGCCGACCAGGCCCAGGTTCCGACCACGCCGGAGGCCGACAGGGCCGCCGTCAGGTCGACGGGCCGCGAGCGGGACCGGTCGATCGTTTCTGAGCGCATGGAGGACCTCCACGGTTCGGTTGCAGTTTCGCTTGGGAACCGCCGATATACAACCCAAGATGGAATTAACAACGCGTTAATTCAACACTCGGATCAGGCTCGACACCGCTGCATTCTACCGATTCCTGGGGGATGCAGGGCTATCCGATGCTGGGAATGCTGTTCGAGCCCAGTGCAGGCGCGCAGGCCCGGCCGACGAGGCCGAGACGTCGCCCGGTTCGATTCCCGACATCGCTCGGGCGAGGCCCGAGACCGGACGAGGGGGGACGATCAGCCGATCTGGCTGAAGAGGGTCACGGCCCCGAAGATCAGAACGGATACGACCACGACGGCGATCAGGATCAGGGCCGCACGCGATTCCTGCAATTCCGGCGACATGCCCGCTCCATCACAGCCGGCGGACACGATGCCTCCGGCCGGCGCTATCCCGAACGAAACCTTGCATCGATCGATCCGGCTGTCGAGATGCGCGCGGTCGCCGGACGCGGTGCGACAGCGCACAGCTTGGCCGCACGTTCACCCCTACGTTGAAGTCCTGCCGAAGGCCGACCCGTGCTCGCGCGTGAACGGCCGAGCCGGCATGGAGTGATGATCATGACATCGTCCCTGCGCATCGCCGCCCTCGTCCTCGCCGCCCTGCCGATCGCCTCGGCTCACGCCGGCGACATCCGGTCGAAGCCGCTGAGCCCGCGCGACCGCGCCGCCCTCGAGACCGCCCAGAAGTTCTCCGCCCGCATGAGCCGCCTCGATGCGCTGATGGGCGGCGTCCCGCAGAGCCCGCGGACGGCCCGCTCCCGCTCGGCCAACGCCGAGCACTAACGCGACGGCATCTCACCGAGGCCGCCGGCCTCGACGACGAAGCGTGCGACCGCGTCGGCTCCCGCGCCCTCCCGCAGGGATGCGAACACGTAGGGCCGCGGCCCCCGCATGCGCCGGGTATCCGCCTCCATCACCCCGAGATCGGCGCCGACCAGCGGCGCGAGGTCGGTCTTGTTGACGATGAGCAGGTCCGAGCGGGTGATGCCGGGGCCGCCCTTGCGCGGGATCTTCTCGCCGCCTGCCACGTCGATGACGTAGAGGGTGATGTCGGCGAGCTCCGGCGAGAAGGTCGCCGCGAGGTTGTCGCCGCCCGACTCGATCAGGATCAGGTCGAGCTTCGGGAAGCGCCGGCGCATTTCGGCCACCGCCGCCAGGTTGATCGAGGCGTCCTCGCGGATCGCCGTATGCGGGCAGCCCCCGGTCTCGACCCCCATGATCCGCTCCTCGGGGAGCGCGCCGGCCACCGTGAGGATGCGGGCATCCTCCTTGGTGTAGATGTCGTTGGTGATGGCGCAGATCTCGTAGGTGTCGCGGAAGCGCTTGCAGAGCTGCTCCATCAGCGCGGTCTTGCCCGAGCCGACGGGCCCGCCGATGCCGACGCGCAAGGGTCCATTGTTCGATGCCATGCGGGCAAGCTCCGTCAGAGGATCACGAGCGGAAGATCCGCGAATACTGGGTCTCGTGCCGGAACGAGCCGAGATCGAGGCGAAGCGTCGCCGAGCCGAGGTCGTCGAGGCTGCAGGCCTCCGCCTGCTCGGCGAGCGCGGCGATGCGCGGGCTCAGGCCGGCGATGATCCGCGTGCCCGCGGCCTGCCCGATCGGCGCGGCGCGCAACGCGGCCGAGACGAGACTCTGGACGAAGGCGAGTCCGTAGGCGGCCAGCATCCCCGGCCGGTCCATGCCGTGCGCGCCCGCGGCGGCCCCGACCGCGACCGGGTAGGCGACCGCCCCCGGCAGCGCCCCGGCGACCCCGTCGAGGGGTGGGCACGGCCAAGCCGCCAGGGTCGCGTCGAGGAAGCTGCGGCCCTGCTGGCTCGTCTCGAGGTGAAGCTCGCGCGACGGCGCCAGCGCCAGGGCGAGATCGTTGATCCCGGCGAGGTCCGGCAGAGCCGCCGCCGCCGCGGCGCGGTGGGCGTGGGCCGCCAGGATCAGGTCGTTGCGGCCGGCCCCGTGCTCCATCACGTCGCCGAGCCAGCCGGCGATGCCCGCCTCGTCGGCGACGTCACCTGCCTCCACCGCCCATTCGAGCCCGTGCGAGTAGGCGTAGGCGCCGACCGGGTAGGTCGGCGACAGCCACGCCATCAGCCGGATGCGCTCAATCATGGGTGTGGTAGCGCCCGTCGCCGTGATGATGGGCGCGGCCGCCCGCGGGCTCGCCAGGGTTGCCGACATCATGGCCATGCGCCTGGGCGTGGCCGCCGGCATAGGCGCCCCCTTCCGGCCGGAACGGGCGCTCGACCGGCTCGGCGCTGCCGCCGAGGCCCCGCACCATCTCGGCCAGCACATGGTCGAAGGCGATGAACACCGCGTCCGCGGTGATCTCGGCCGGGATGTGCCGGTTGCCGATATGCCAGATCAGCCGCTTCAGGGCGAGGTCCGACCCGGCCCGGACCTCCAGCAGGCGCTCGGGCGCGGCCTCGACCCAGACGAGCCGCCCATCCTCCAGCGCCAGCGCGTCGCCGTCGTCGAGCACCATGGGCTCGGGCAGGTCGAGCAGGAAGGCGAGCCCGCCGACGCCGCGCATCGCCATGCGGCGGCGATGCCGGTCGCCGTGGTCGAGCACAATGCGGTCGACGATCTCGGCTCCGGCGAGAACGTCGGCGCGGATGACGCGGGTGGCGCGGATCATGGGGTCAGGACTGATCCAGCAGGTCGGGCTCCTTGGGCAGGTAGTCGAGGTCGAGCGCCTGAACGACCGTGAACGGCGGCACCTCGGGAAACAGCGTGAAGTCGATGCCGGTCTCCTTCGACGCCAGCAGGCGGCCGGACAGGTAACACGCGTCGAAGACATCCGCCGGGTAGCGCTTGAGGCTGGGGCTGGCGCGCAGAACACGGCCGATCCGGGTCCGCTGCTCGAAGATCGTGGCCGTCCAGCTGTTGTTGCGCAATCCCGGCTGGTACTTCCACTTGAGGAGATGGCCGAGAAGAACGTCCAGGCGGCTTTCGATCTGGTGCTTCTCGCTGCCGCCCACGCTCCTCACCTCGTCGATCAGATTCCTCAGGTCGAGCTCGTCGAACCGGCGTGCCCGCAGCAGCTCGGCCTGGGCCTGCGTCCAGAGATAGAAGTCCGTCTCATAGGGATCGGCCGCCGGAGGCGGTCTCAGCGCGGCGTTCGACATCGTGGCTCTCCTCGAACGTGCCGATCCTACCTCAAAACAAAAAGTACCGCTGCGCCATCGGCAGAACGTCGGCCGGCTCGCAGACCAGCAGCTCGCCGTCGGCGCGCACGTCGTAGGTCTCGGGGTCGACCTCGATCTCGGGCGTCGCGTCGTTGAGGATCATGCTCTTCTTCGAGATGCCGCCGCGCACGTTCTCCACCGCGACGAGCTGCTTCTGGACACCCAGGCGCTCGCGCAGGCCGTCCGCGATCGCGGCCTTCGAGACGAAGGTCAGCGCGGTCGCGAACGGCGCGCGGCCGTAGGCGCCGAACATCGGACGGTAATGCACCGGCTGCGGCGTCGGAATCGAGGCGTTGGGATCGCCCATCGGCGCCACCGCGATCATGCCGCCCTTGATCACGAGGTCGGGCTTCACCCCGAAGAAGGCCGGCGACCACAGCACGAGGTCGGCGAGCTTGCCCGGCTCGACCGAGCCGATATGGGCCGACACGCCGTGCGCGATCGCCGGGTTGATCGTGTATTTCGCGATGTAGCGCCGCGCCCGCAGGTTGTCGTTGCCCGAGGCGTCGCCGGGGAGGGCGCCGCGCTGACGCTTCATCTTGTCCGCCGTCTGCCAGGTGCGGATCGCGACCTCGCCGACCCGGCCCATGGCCTGGCTGTCCGACGACATCATCGAGAGCGCGCCGATGTCGTGCAGGATGTCCTCGGCCGCGATCGTCTCCTTGCGGATGCGGCTCTCGGCGAAGGCGAGATCCTCCGGGATCGACGGGTCGAGGTGGTGGCACACCATCAGCATGTCGAGATGCTCGTCGATAGTGTTTTTCGTGTAGGGCCGCGTCGGGTTGGTGGACGAGGGCAGCACGTGCGCAAGCCCCGCCACCTTGATGATGTCGGGCGCGTGCCCGCCGCCGGCGCCCTCGGTGTGGAAGGCGTGGATGGTGCGGCCGGCGAACGCCGCGATCGTGTCCTCGACGAAGCCCGACTCGTTCAGCGTGTCGGTGTGGATCATCACCTGCACGTCGTGCTGGTCGGCGACCGTCAGGCAGGTGTCGATCGCCTTCGGCGTGGTGCCCCAATCCTCGTGCAGCTTGAGCGCGCAGGCGCCGGCCCGCACCATCTCGACGAGAGCGTCGGGGCGCGAGGCGTTGCCCTTGCCGGCAAACGCCAGGTTCATCGGAAAGCTGTCGGCCGCCTCGATCATCCGGGCGATGTGCCAGGGGCCCGGCGTGCAGGTGGTGGCGAAGGTGCCGTGCGCCGGCCCGGTGCCGCCGCCGAGCATGGTGGTGATCCCCGAGCACAAGGCCTCGTCGATCTGCTGCGGGCAGATGAAGTGGATGTGGCTGTCGAAGCCGCCGGCGGTGAGGATCTTGCCCTCCCCGGCGATCACCTCGGTGCCCGGGCCGACGACGATGTCGACGCCCGGCTGGATGTCCGGGTTGCCGGCCTTGCCGAGCCGGACGATCCGCCCCTTCACGATCCCGACGTCGCACTTCACCACGCCCCAATGGTCGAGCACGACTGCGTTGGTGATCACCGTGTCCACCGCGCCGTCGGCGTTGGTGACCTGGCTCTGCCCCATCCCGTCGCGGATCACCTTGCCGCCGCCGAACTTCACCTCCTCGCCGTAGGTGGTGAAGTCGCGCTCGACCTCGATCTCCAGGCAGGTGTCGGCGAGCCGGATGCGGTCGCCGGTCGTGGGCCCGAACATGTCGGCATAGGCGGCGCGGGGGAGGGCGGCGCGGGGGGGCGTGTTGGCCATGCTAGAGCGCCCCCATCACGTCGCCGCGGAAGCCGTACACCGTCCGCCCGCCGGACAGCGGCACCAGGGCCACCTCCCGCGTCGAGCCGGGCTCGAACCGCACCGCCGTGCCCGGCGCGATGTCGAGGCGCCGGCCGCGGGCCTTCTCCCGGTCGAAGCGCAACCCCGGGTTGACCTCGAAGAAATGGTAATGCGAGCCGACCTGGATCGGCCGGTCGCCGACATTGGCGACCTCGACCACGGTGCGCTCGCAGCCTTCGTTGAACACGATCTCGCCCGGCAGCGTGGTGACGGCGCCCGGCACGTCGGGGGAGGGCGCGCCGCGCACCGGATGGTGCACGGTGACGAGCTTGGTGCCGTCGGGGAAGGTCGCCTCGACCTGGATGTCGTGGATCATCTCGGCGATGCCCGGCATCACCTGGTCCGTGGTGAGCACGTTGGCGCCCGCCTGCATCAGCTCGGCGACCGAGCGCCCGTCGCGGGCGCCCTCGACCACGACGTCGGTGATCAGCGCGATCGCCTCCGGGTGGTTGAGCTTGACGCCGCGGGCGAGGCGGTTCCGCGCGACCTGAGCGGCCATGGCCACGAGGAGCTTGTCTTTTTCGCGAGGCGTCAGCAGCACGAGGAGCCCTCTCGGATTTCGGCCGGTCCGGACTCATTTCGGCCGGTTCGGACCTGGAGCAAGGATCATGCTGGTGCGACGGTCAAGCCTTCCGCGCGACCGGAACGTGCCGCGCCTACCGCTGATTGAACCTTCGCGCGTCCGTACATGGCGCGTTCACGCGCACGCGTCATTCTGCGGATCCAAACATGACGATTCCCCTCCCCATCGCGCTCGTGAACGCGCGCCCCGTCGGCATCGCCGAGCTCGCCGCCTCCGCGGTGGCGCGCGCGCCGGCGCCCGATCGGCACGGCACCTTCCCCGTCGAGGCGATCGCGGCGCTGCGCGGCGCCGGGCTGCTCGTCGCGCCGCTGCCCGAGGCGTTGGGCGGAGCGGGCTTGTGCACGCCCGGCGGCGCCGACCGCCTGCGCGACGTGCTGCGCGGAATCGGGCGCGGCAACCTCGCGGTCGGGCGGATCTACGAGGGCCACGTCAACGCGCTGGCGCTGGTGCTGCGCTACGGCAGCGATCCGGTGCGCGCGCGCTTCGCGGCCGATGCCCGTGCCGGGCACCTGTTCGGCGTGTGGAACACCGAGCCGGCGGAGCCGGGTGGTCTCGCGCTCGGCACGGAGGCGGATCCGGCGGTGCTGACCGGCGCGAAGTCCTACGCCTCGGGGGCCGGGCACGTCACGCGCCCGCTGGTGACCGCGCGGCTTCCGGACGGGCGCCGCCAGATGCTCGTGGTGCCGCTCGATCCGGAAGCCCGCGCCGAGCTCGCCGACTGGCGCGCCCACGGGATGCGCGCCTCCGCGACCGGCACCGTCGACTTCTCCGGCCTGCGGATCGAGCCCCTGGACCGCATCGGCGCCCCGGACGACTATTATCGCCAGCCGTTCTTCGCCGCCGGGGCGTGGCGCTTCCTCGCGGTCCAGTGCGGCGGCATCGAAGCGGTGCTGGAGGCGCATCGCGGCCACCTGACCGCGACCGGCCGCAGCGGCGATCCGCACCAGCGCGCCCGCCTCGGGCAGGCGGCCACGGCCGCCGAGACCGCGCGCCTATTCGTGGAGCATGCCGCCCGGCTGGCGACGACGGAGCCCGTCGAGGGCGACCGGGCGGTCGCCTACGTCGCCCTCGCCCGCGGCGCGGTCGAGCGGGCGGGCCTCGACGCGATCGAGCTGGCTCAGCGCTCGGTCGGCCTCTCCGGCTTCCTCGAAGCCCACCCGCTCGAGCGGCTGGTGCGCGACCTCGCGACCTACCTGCGCCAGCCGGCCCCCGACGGCGCCCTCGTCAGCGCGGCGGCCTACGTCGCCGGGGCCGACGCCCCGGTCCACGCGCTCTGGCACGACCCCGAACCGACCTGACAGCCGCATCGACGCACGACCCCGTCGCGCCGAGCCCTGCGAACCGCCGAGACCCGATGCGCGCCGACGCCTTCCTGCCCCTCCTCGACACCCTGCCCGTCGCCGACCTCTCGGCGATGGCGACGCGCGGCCTCGTCGTGGTCGCCCCCCATCCCGACGACGAGAGCCTCGGCTGCGGCGGCCTGATCGCCGAGGCACGGGCGCGCGGCCTGCCCGTCCGGCTCGTCGTCGTCAGCGACGGCTGCGGCTCGCACCCGAATTCCCGCCTGTACCCGCCCGAGCGGCTGCGCGGCTTGCGCGAGGACGAGACCCGCCGGGCGGTCGGCGAGCTCGGCTTGGCGCCCGAGCACGTCGCCTTCCTGCGCCTGCCCGACGCGCACGTGCCGAGCACCGGCGCGACGGCGCAGGCCGCGGCCGAGGTAATCGCGGACGCCGTGCGCGAGAGCGGGGCCGATGCGGTGTTCGTCACCTGGCGCCACGACCCGCATTGCGATCACACCGCGGCGGCCGACATCGTCGGGCTCGCCCGCCCGCTGATCCCCGGCATCCGCGCCTACGCCTACCCGGTCTGGGGCTGGACCCTGCCGCCGGAGCGCGAGGTCGGGCCGGCGCCGACCGGATTCCGGCTCGACGTCGAGGCGCACCGCCCCGCCAAGCGCCGGGCGGTCGCGGCGCACGCCTCGCAGACGACGCGGCTGATCGCCGACGATCCGGACGGCTTCCGCCTATCGGAGGCGATGGTCGAGCGCCTGTGCGGCCCCTACGAACGCTTCGTGGAGCTGCCGCGATGAGCCGCCGCGCCGACTCGCTGACGCCGGATTACTTCGCCGGGCTCTACGGCGCCGACCCCGATCCCGATCCGTGGGGCTTCACCACCAGCGCCTACGAGGCCGCCAAGTACGCCGCGACGCTCGAAGCCCTGCCGCGCGAGCGCTACGCCTCGGGCCTCGAGATCGGCTGCTCGATCGGCGTCCTCACCCACCGGCTCGCGCCGCGCTGCGCGGCGCTGCTCGGCATCGACGTGGTCGAGACCGCGCTCGCCGCCGCCCGCGCCCGCAACGCCGCGACGCCGTGGGTGCGCTTCGAGGCCTGCGCGATCCCGGATGCCTGGCCGGCGGGCCGGTTCGACCTGATCGTGCTGTCGGAGGTGGCGTACTTCTTCTCGCGCGCGGACGTCGCGCGGATCGCGGCGCGGATCGGGTCGTCGATCCTGCCCGGCGGCGACATCGTGCTGGTGCACTGGCTCGGCGAGACCGACTATCCGCTCTCGGGCGACGCCGCGGCCGAGGCCCTGATCGCGGATGCGCGCTTCGCGCGGCCGGTGCATCGGGTCCGCACCGCCGAGTACCGCCTCGACGTGCTGCACGTGGACGGGGTCGCGGCCGAGGTCTCGGCGTGAGCGTCAGCGTCGTCACCCTGAACAAGGGCCGCGGGCACCATCTCGCGCGCCTGCTCGAAGGCCTCGGGCGCGGCGTGCCGCCGGCGGAGGCCGTGATCGTCGAGATGGGCGGCGACGACGGCCCGCTGCCGAATCTCGGCTTCCCGGTGCGGCGCACGCATCTGCGGCGCGACGGCCTGCCCCTCGCCGCGGCCCGCAACGCCGGACGCCGCGCGGCGTCCGGCGACGTCCTAGTCTACCTCGACGTCGATTGCATCCCGTCGGCGACCCTGGTGTCCGGGCTCGCCGCATCCGTCGCCGAGCACGACGGGCTGATCTGCTGCGAAATCCGCTACCTTCCGGGCGCTGTGGTCTCCGACGGCTGGACCGAAGCCGGCCTCGACCGGGTCGGCCACCGCCATCCGGCGCGCCGCTTCCCGGAGGCCGGCGTGATCCCGGCGCCGCAACCGGGCCTGTTCTGGTCGCTCGCCTTCGCGGTGCGGGCCGCCACCTACGACCGCATCGGCGGCTTCGACGAGGGCTTCACGGGCTACGGCGCCGAGGACACCGACCTCGCCTTCCGCGCGGCGCAGGCCGGGGTGCCGGTGCTGTTCGCCGGCGGGATGCACGCCTTCCACCAGCACCACCTGTCCTGCGACCCGCCGCTGCAGCACTTCACCGACATCGTCGCCAACGCCCGGCGCTTCCACCGACGCCACGGGATCTGGCCGATGGACGGCTGGCTCGACGCCTTCGCCGGGCTCGGGCTGGTGGCGGCCGACCGCGCCGGCGGCCTCGCCGTGCTGCGTTCCCCGACCGAGGCCGAGATCGCGGCGGCGCAGGTCCCCGCCGACCGGCCGTTCTGAGCGCGGGCTCAGCCCGCGTCGAGGCCGGCGGCGATCCGCTCGATCGTCGCGGCCAGCCGCGGCACGGCGTCGGGATCGTGCAGGGCGGACATCGCCGCGGGGTCGAGGGCGAGGCCGGCCGCGACGACGCCGGGCCAGGCGGACGCCTCCGGCCAGGACGGGCGCACCACGGCGGCGCCGAGGCGCTCGAGCGCCGCCGCCTTCTCGGTCTGCTCGCCGAAGGCCCGCGGTTCGGGCAGGCAGACGAAGCGGCGTCCCGCAGCCGCCACCGCCGCGACCACGCCGTCGCCGCCGCCCCCGACGACCAGGGCGGCGCGGGCGAGATGCGGGCCGATCTCGGCGACCCATCCGTGCAGGTGCAGGTTCGGGGGCGGATCGGCGACCATGCCCGCGACCGGACCGAGGACGTGCCAGGCGCGATCCGGCACCGCGCGCGCCGCGGCGGCAAGCTCGGTGGCGTCGCCGCCCGCGCCGCCGCGGCCGAACACCACGACGATCGGGCCGTCGGGGTCCGGGGCGGGGCCGGGGCGGGCGGCCGCGCCGAGGAAGCCGGCGTAATGGGTCCTGTCGCGCACCCAAGCCGGGACGGACGCACCGTCGAGGGCGCGCGGGAACGGTGCGATCAGGCGCTCGGCGCTGCGGAAGGCCTCGAGATGGGGTGGATCGGTCCGGGTGCCGGCGAGCCGCACCATCAGCACCGGCACCGACATCAGGCGCGCGAACAGCGCGACCTCGACCGAGACGTCGACCACGATCAGGGCGGGGTCCTCCCGCGCGATCCAGGCCGCGATCGCCGCCATGCGGTCGCGCAGGCCCGCCAGCCCGAGGGGCGCGTAGTGGAAGGCCTCGGGGCGCGTCGCCGCCCCGTCACGGCCGTCGAAAGCGGCCTCGGGCGAACGGGCCTCGGGCAAGCGGTCGTCGGGCAGGTCGAGCACGCTGCCCGGCGCCGCGTCGCGATCGAGGCCGGCCAGCGTGCCGATCAGGGTGCAGGGCCGGTCGAGGTGCCGGGCGATCGCGCAGGCGCGCTGCCAATGGCCGGCGCCCTGATGGTGGACGTAGTAGCCGACCGGCCGCTTCACGCGGCCGCGCTCGGGCGGAGGATCGTGTCGAAGGCGGCGAGCGCGGCGTCGAGCTCCATCTCCGGAGCCGGTCCGTCGGCGGCCTCGCACAGCGGGCCCGCCCGCTCGACGAAGGCGATGTCGTTGACGCAGGCATCTGGGCTGATGGATGCGAGGTCCGCGGCGGTGAGGCCGAACGCCGCGAGGGCGGCAAGGCGCTTGGGTCCGGCCGTGCCGCGGAAGACGCTGCGCAGCGCCGCGCGCCGCGCGATCACGGCTTCCCAGTGGCTCGGTGCGGGCAGGCGGTAGGGGAGGCCGGCGCGGGCGGTGACGGCGCGCCGGACCATCTCGGTGGCCATGCCGCCTTGCGCCCGGCCGGCGGCGCGGTCGGAGACCATCACCGACACCTCGGGACAGTGGCGCAGGCGTCCGCCGGCCTCGCGGACGCGGGCGACGAGGGCGTTGTCCTCGCCGCGCGGCAGGGCCGGCAGGCCGCCGACGCTGCGATATAGCGCGGCGCGCAGCGCGAGGCTCGCGCCGGTATGGTCGCCGTGGTGGGGGGCGGGATCGTGCGGCGGCGCATCGAGCGCGTCCTCGATCCGGCGGACGGCGGCCCAGTAGCGCTCGATCCGGTCATGCAGGTCGGCGAGCGCCGGATCGGTCTCTTGTTCCGGGTCGATCACGAGACGGCCGCCGACGATCTCGGCGCCCTCCAGCGCCCGGAGGTTGGCGGCGAGCCAGGTCCGCGGCACCCGCGCGTCGGCGTCGGTGGTGAGCAGGATGCCGTCGGGATGCCCGTCGGCGTCGAGCCAGGCGGCGCCGGCATCGAGCGCCATCCGCCGCGCGGTGCCGACATGGGCCTCCGCCGGCTCGAGATGCACCTCGATCACCCGGATCGCGAGCGCGGGCGCCTCGCCCGCCGCCTCCATCGCGCGCACGGCGGCGACCGTGCCGTCGGTGCAGTTGTTGGCCACGATCAGGACGCGCAGGGGCGTCCCGGCCGAGAGGCCGTCCTGTGCGGCCAGCGAGCGGAGGAGGCGCGGCAGGCAGCGCACCTCGTCGCGGGCGGGCACGCAGACGACCGCCTGTTCGGACGGGCGCATGGTCAGGCCTGCGCGCCGGCGACGCGGCGCAGGCGCGGCACCGGCAGCAGCGAGAGGTCGTGCGCGGCGAGCGCCGCGTCGTAGAGCGCCTCGTAGCCGGCGGTCATCGCGTCGGCGTCGAACAGGTCCTCGGCACGCTGCCGGCAGGCGCGGCGGTCGAGGGCGACGGCGCGGACGATCGCATCCGACAGGCTCGCGACGTCGTCGGGCGCCGCCAGCGCGCCGCAGGTGGCATCGAGGATGTCGGGGAGCGCGCCGCGGCGGAAGCCGGCGACCGGCGTGCCGCAGGCCAGCGCCTCGGCGACCACCAGCCCGAACGGCTCCTCCCAGCGCGGGGTGACCAGGGCCGCCCGCGCACCGCCGAGGTGACGCGCGAGCTCGGCATGGCCGAGATGGCCGAGATCGACGAGGTCGTCCCCGAGGCGCGGGGCGATCCACTCCGCCCAGTAGGCGGGATTGGGCCGCGGGCCGGCGAAGTGCAGCGAGAGGCCGGCGGCGCGCGCGGCGTCGATCGCCAGGTGCAGCCCCTTCTCCGGCACGATCCGGCCGGACCAGAACACGTAGGGCACCGGGTCCGGCGCCGGGCGGTAGACGAAGACCGTGAGCTCGACGCCGTTGCCGATGACGACCGGTTCGGCGACGATCTCGCGCCACGCGTCGGCCGTGTGGTCCGAGACGGCGGCGAACGGCATGCCGGCGGGGGCGGCGCGCACGCCCGCCTCCAGAGAGTCGAACGGGGGCGTGTGAAGCGCCGTCACCATCGGCACCGCGAGGTCCCGGCTCCGGCGCAGCGGCAGGTCGTGAAGACTGTTGTTGTGCACGATGTCGAAGTCGCCGGCCCGCACCATCTCCATGATCCGCGCATAGGCCGCGTTCTCGGCGCGATCGATGGACGCATGACGCAGTGGATCGCCGAGCCCGTCACCGGTCGGCGGGCAGACGCAGACCGGCGCAAGTGTCGGATCCGAACCCTCCGAGGCGAACAACGTCACGTCGTGCCCGCGTCGCATCAGGGCGCCGGCGAGGAGATGCGTGTGCATCTCCAGACCGCCCGGATACGGCTGCGCGATGGGGAACTTCAGGTGGGCGATGAGAGCGATCTTCACGGAAGCTCGTTTTCCAGCGACGGAGGCCGTGGTCGCACATCGCATATCCTGTCTGTGTGCAGGATGAACGGATGCAACATTGCTGATTCACCGACCATCCCGGAAGCCGAGGATGACCGCAACGGTTCCCGCGTCGACGCAAGGTGCTGGGGACAGCGGGCCGCCATCGTATGCGCCCCGGCGGCACGGGTCTCGCGCCGCCGGGGCCGCGGCGGACTTTCACATTGGATCGATCGAGGGGCCGTGCGATCCTGCGCTATGATGCAGGACCATCCGATCGGCGCACGATGACGGGACGCGAGGACGGCCGGATCCGCCATCCCGCCTGGGTGCGGGCGACGCACTGGATCAACGCCGCCGCGTTCGTCGCGCTCGCGGTCAGCGGCACGGCGATCCTGCTGGCGCTGCCGCGGCTGTTCTGGGGCGAGACGGGCGCGCTCGATGCCCCGGCATGGATCGCCCTGCCGTTGCCGGTGAACCTCGAGCAGACCGGCTGGGGCCGCAACATCCACTTCCTCGCCGCCTGGATCTTCGTCCTCAACGGGCTGCTCTATCTCGCCTGGAGCCTCGCGACGCGCCACCTGTCCCGCCGGCTGCTGCCGGATGCGGACCAGGTCCACCCGGCGCACATCGCCGGCACGGTGCGCGAGCACCTGCACCTGCGCGGCCCGGGGCCGACGCAGACCCGCTACAACGTGCTGCAGAAGCTCGCCTACCTGGCGGTCGTCCTGGTGCTGTCGCCGCTGATGCTGCTCACCGGCCTGACGATGTCGCCCGGGGTCACGACGGCGATCCCCGAGCTGTTCGACCTGTTCGGCGGACGGCAGTCGGCCCGGACCCTGCACTTCCTGTGCGCGTCCCTGCTGGTGGCGTTCCTCGCCGTGCACGTCTGGCAGGTCCTGGCCAACGGCCCGGCGGCGCTGATGCGCGGGATGACCATCGGGCGCCGGGCGCCGGCCGCGGAACCCGCGCGGCGGCACGAGCGCGAGGCGAAGCGATGAGCGGCATCTCCCGGCGCAAGCTGATCCTCGGCGCCTCGGCTCTCGGCGGCACCGGGCTGCTCGCCGGCTGCGAGAGGATCGGGGAGGGCGGCCCGAGCCGCGGCGGCCTCTACGGGATCAGCGAGCGCCTGAGCTTCACCGTGCAGCGCTTCCTGCTGCGCCATCAGCCGCTGGTGCGCGAGTTCTCCCCGGACGCGATCTCGGCGGTCTTCCCGACGATCAACACCACCGACCCCGACGACGTTGCCTACCGCCGCTCGAAGGAGATCGGCTTCTCGGACTGGCGCCTGCCGGTGCGCGGGCTGGTGGCAAACCCGGCCGCATTCTCGCTCGCCGACCTGAAGGCGATGCCCGCCCGCACCCAGATCACGCTGCATTCCTGCGAGCAGGGCTGGTCGGCGATCGGCGGATGGACCGGGGTTCCGCTGGCCCACGTCCTGGCCGTCGCCGGCCTGAAGCCGGAAGCGCGCTTCATCGTGATCCGCACCGTCGACGGCTGGTGGGACACCTACGACCTGTTCGACGCGCTGCACCCGCAGACGATCCTCGCCTACGGCATGAACGGCGGCGTGCTGCCGATCGCGCACGGCGCGCCGGTGCGGCTCCGGGTCGAGCGGCAGCTCGGCTACAAGTCGTTGAAGTACCTCGCCTCGATCGAGGCCGTCGATCGCGTGGACGGTCTCGGCCAGGGCCGCGGCAGCATGGTCTCCGAACTCGGCTTCAGCTGGTACGCGGGGATCTGAGGCGTCCGCCTCACTGCGAGGCGGCCGCCCCCGTCACCCGCCAGACCGCGTTGCCGACGTCGTCCGAGACGAGCAGCGCCCCGGTCTTGTCGAAGGCCACGTCCACAGGGCGCCCCTGCGCCTTCTCGTCGGCGTCGAGGAAGCCGGCCAGCACGTCCACCGGCTTGCCCGCGGGCCGGCCGTCGGCGAACGGCACGTAGATCACCTTGTAGCCGCTCTTCGGACGACGGTTCCACGAGCCGTGCTGGGCGACGAACAGGCCGCTGGTCCAGGCCGGGGGCAGGTTCGCGCCCCGCGAGAACGCGATGCCGAGCGAGGCCGTGTGGGGACCGAGGGCGTAGTCCGGCACGATCGCCTTGGCGACGAGGTCCGGGCGCTGCGGGGTGACGCGCTCGTCGACGTGCGGGCCGTAATAGCTGTAGGGCCAGCCGTAGAACCCGCCCTCCTTCACCGCGGTGACGTAGTCCGGCACGAGGTCGCTGCCGATCTCGTCGCGCTCGTTGACCGCGGCCCAGAGCGCGCCGGTCTCGGGCTCGAAGCCCAACCCGTTCGGATTGCGCAGGCCGGTGGCGTATTCGCGGAAGGTCTTTGTCGCGATCGTGTATTCCCAAATCGCGGCGCGGCCCTTCTCGGCCTCGAGCCCGTTCTCGGCCACGTTGCTGTTCGAGCCGACGGTGATGAACAGCTTGGCGCCGTCGGGGCTCGCGACCACGTTCTTGGTCCAATGGTGGTTGATCCCGGCCGGCAGGTCGACGACCTTCTCGGGCGTCGCGCCGTTCTCGGTCCCGCCGGCCTCGTAGGGCACCCGCACCAGCGCGTCGGCGTTGGCGACGTAGAGGTCGCTGCCGACCAGCGCCATGCCGAACGGCGAGGTCAGGCCCTTCAGATAGACCGTCTTCACCTCGGCGACCCCGTCCCCGTCGCCGTCGCGGAGCAGCACGATCCGGTCCGGGCTCTTCACGCCGGCGCCGGCCCGATCCATGATCTTGCCCGCGATCCAGGCCTTCACGCCGGGAAACGTGCCGTCGGAGGGCGGGGTGTTGCTCTCGGCGACGAGCACGTCGCCGTTCGGGAGGGTGTAGAGCCAGCGCGGATGGTCGAGCCCCTCGGCGAAGGCTGCGACCGAGAGGCCGGCGGCCGGCGCGGGCTTGGCGCCCTTCGCCCAGCCGGTGGCGGGCGCGATGTTGACGGTGGGCAGCGGCGTCGCGTTCGGGGCGGGCAGCGTTGGGCTCGCCCCCTGGCCGTCGGCGAGCGGGAGCGACGCGCTCTCGGGATAGACCGCGAAGCGCACGAAGGCCGCCCCGCCGAGGAGGACCACGGCCAGCGCCGCGAGCCCGAGTTTTGCCGATGTCCGCATGTCGTTCCGTGAATCCGTCGTTCGTCCGGCGGCCTGCCCCGCCGATCGGACGGGACCGGCCCTGCCGGATGATGATCTTGTCCGAGGATAAGAACCGAGCGGGCAATTGGCTCCGTTCGCACGCCGAGGGTGCCGGCGGCGCCCGGGGACGCGTATAGGACGGTGCGTGGGTCCCTCGCCGAAGGGTCGCGCTCCGGGCGCGAGCGGCGCGGGCGCCGAGCGAGCCCTCGATGACCGATGCGACCCCAGGCCAGCCGACCTTCGCCGACGTGGCGCGCGCCGCCGAGCGCATCGCCGGCGTGGCCCACCGCACCCCGGTGCTCACGTCGCGCACCGCCGACGAACGCGCCGGGGCGAGCCTGTTCTTCAAGGCGGAGAACCTGCAGCGCGCCGGCGCCTTCAAGTTCCGCGGCGCCTACAACGCGATCGCGGCGCTCGCCGGCGACGCGCGGGCGCGCGGAGTCATCGCCTACTCCTCGGGCAACCACGCCCAGGCGATCGCCCTCGCGAGCCGGCTGCTGAACGTGCCGGCCACCATCGTGATGCCGCAGGACGCGCCGGCGATGAAGGTCGCGGCGACGCAAGGCTACGGCGCCGAGGTGGTGCGCTACGACCGCTACACCCAGGACCGCGTCGCCCTCGGCCGCGAACTCGCGGAGGCGCGCGGCCTCACCCTGATCCCGCCCTACGACCATCCGGACGTGATCGCCGGCCAGGGAACGCTCGCCCTCGAGCTAATCGCCGAGACCGGGCCGCTCGACATGCTCGTCGTCTGCCTCGGCGGCGGCGGCATGCTGTCGGGCTGCGCCCTCGTCGCCGCCGAGCGCTCGCCCGGCTGCGCCGTGATCGGCGTCGAGCCGGAGGCCGGCAACGACGGGCAACGCTCGCTCCGCGAGGGGCGGATCGTCACGATCCCGGTGCCGCGCACCATCGCCGACGGCGCGCAGACGACGTTCCTCGGATCGCTGACCTTCCCGATCATCCAGGAGCGGGTCGCCGACATCGTGACGGTGACGGACGCCGAGCTCGTCGCCACGATGCGCTTCTTCGCCGAGCGGATGAAGCTCGTGGTCGAGCCGACCGGCTGCCTCGCGGCGGCGGCGGTGATGCACGGCCGCCTCGACGTGCGGGGCAGGCGCGTCGGCGTGGTGATCAGCGGCGGCAACATCGACCTCGCATCGTTCGCCCGGCACGTCGCGGGCTGAGGAAGGTGCGCGCCCTGGTCCTCGTCGGCGCATGCCTGTGGGCCGGCGCGGCGCGTGCGGAGGACATGGCCTTCGATGCCGAGGCATGGCCCTACAGCGCGATCGGCAAGCTCAACGTGGTGCTCGGCACCAACCGCCTCCAATCCTGCACCGCGACCCTGATCGGTCCGCGGCTCGCGCTCACCGCCGCGCACTGCCTGTGGGACGAGCCGCGCAAGCGCTGGGTCAACCCGGGCGTCGTCCACTTCGTGGCCGGGTACCGCCAGGGCGCGTATCGCGCGCACAGCCTGGCCGCCGCCTACCGCAAGCCGGACGACTACGCCTTCGCCTACGGCACCGCGCGGCCGAACATGCAGGGCGACTGGGCCCTGGTCGAGCTCGCCGACCCGATCCCCGGCACGCCGCTGACGCTGGAGGATCCCGGTGCCGAAGCCGACCCGGCCGCGATCCGCCGCGAGATCCGGCGGGCGGGCTACAGCCGGCTCAAGCCCCAGCTGATGACCGCGCAGGGCGGTTGCAGCGCGTGGCGGGACCCCGGCCCGGCGCCCCTGCTGCTGCACGATTGCCGGGCGGTGCCCGGAGAATCGGGCTCGGCGCTGCTGCAGGTCGAGGCGGGCGGCCCCGTGGTGATCGGCGTGCTGGTGGCGGGCAGCCGGGAGGAGGGGCGGGCTCCGTCCGTCGCCGTGCCGACCGCCGCATTCCGCGAGACCGCGGCGGCGATGCGGAAAGCGCAGGCGACGACGCGCTGACGCAACCGTCGGTTCACCATGATGCCACAAAATCCGCACCTTTCGGGCCGAGCTTGGCCGGAACGCATCGCATCGGCGAGGCAATGGGCTGGGAGGCCGGGCGGCATGCAGGGTATCGGGACGAGATTGACGGTGCCGGCCCTGTCGGTCCTCCTGCTCGGACCAAGTCTCGGCGCCTGCAACACCAGCGCAAACACCGCTCTCAGCACCGGCTCGACGCGCGGCAAGCCGATGGTGGTGTCGGATACCGAGCGCGATTGCCTCGGCCGCGCGATGTACTTCGAATCGAACCGCAGCGATTCCGAAGGCCTGCTCGCGGTCGGGACCGTGGTGATGAACCGCCTGGAGAACGCCGCCTTCCCGAACGGCGGCATCTGCTCGGTGGTCGGCCAGCCGCGGCAGTTCGCGACCGGCGTGCTGACCAAGCCGATGGCCGAGAAGGACCTGCAGAAGGTCGCCGACGCCGCCGACGCAATCCTTGCCGGCGAGCGCCATCCCAAGGTCGGCCGGGCGATGTACTTCCACACCGCCGGCCGGAAATACCCGTACGACAACATGCACTACGTGGCGGTGGCCGGCGGCAACGCCTTCTACGAGAAGCGCAAGGCCGGGAGCCAGGCCCAGACCCCGCCGCCCGCCTCGACCGCGATGGCCTACGCCGAGGCGATCCCGCCGGCAGCGACCATCGCCCCGGCCGGCCCGGCGCAGACCGAGGTCGCGGCCGCGCAGACGGTGCTGGCCGAACCCGCCCGCGACATCTGCCAGGTGGCGGGCCTCGGCGCGCTTCCGGGCGGCGGCTGAGGCGGCTCAGCCCTCCGGCTCTTCCCTGCCGCGCGCTCGACGCGCGGCCTGCGCCATCGCGATCAGCTCGCGGGCGGTGAGGCGGTGCGCCGTGTTCGTGCCGCGGTCGGCGGTGCCGACCGGCGGCGTGCGGGCGCAGCCGCTAGTTCCGATCCGCAGGTCGCGCGAGCGCCGCGTCGCCCGCAACCGGATCGCCTTCCGCAAGGCCTCGACCATCACCGTTCCCACCGAAAATCCCGTGGACATCGCCATAGCCAAGCTTGACCGCAAGCGACATTCTTGAAGGCGGATTTCCCTGCCCTAGCGCGGCCGGGATCGGCGTGGCCGACGACGCATCGCCGCCTGCCACACGCTGATGCCGCGTCAGTTCTGCGGCTTGTACTTGCTGTACTTGAAGTCCGGCGCGGCCCCGAGCTGCTCCTTGCTCATGTCGAGCGTGGCGGCGTAGCGCTCGCCGCCCGGGGACAGGATCAGCGCGGCCGGCTGCACCGCGACGTAGCGCGTGCCGACGCCGAGGAACCCGCCGATGTCGAGCACCACGGCCGTCAGGGTGCGCCCGTCCTCCATCACGAGGTCGACCACCGTGCCGAGCGCGTTGCCGGCATTGTCCGAGACCTTGATCCCGATCACGTCGGTGGTGAGGAAGCCGGCGGGGCTGAGCTTGTTGCGGCCCTCGGCATCCGCCTTCGATCCGGCGCGCTTGATCCCGACATCGGACGGGCTGCCGCCCGCGCTGGTGCCCGGGCCGGTGCCCTGCACCACCATGCCGTCGCTCTGCGCCGGCTTGTCCTCCGGGCCGACGCCGGCGAGCGCCGGGAACACGAGCGCGAGCATCACGGGTGCGGCGAGCGCGCGGCGCAGGATCCGGGTCAAGCGATCTTCCTTCCGGTGAGGGCCGTGCGGCGGCCGTTGACCCCAAGGAACCGGATCCGTCACGCCGGGTTCCGGGCGGGCGTTGCGGCGGATCGCGCGGGCCCGCCGGCCATGACGAATCCGCGCGCCCTGTCTCGGGATCGTGGGCGACCTGCGGTCGCGCCGGTTTGCGGCGCGGGGCCGGACGTCTTAAGTCGCAGGTGCTCCCCGATACCCGCACCGCGGGTGCCTCGCACGCGGTGTGTCATGGCGACCGTCCTCGATCTCCTGAAGAACGATCCGCGGCCACCGCTTCCGGCCCGCATCCGCCACCCGGAGAAGGCGCACCGGCCGGACCAGCCGGTGCAGCTGCGCAAGCCCGACTGGATCCGCGTGAAGGCGCCGGGCTCCCCGGCCTGGGCCGAGACCCGGGCGATCGTGCGCGAGCACGGCCTCGTCACGGTCTGCGAGGAGGCCGGGTGCCCCAACATCGGCGAGTGCTGGGAGAAGCGCCACGCCACCTTCATGATCATGGGCGACACCTGCACGCGGGCCTGCGCCTTCTGCAACGTGCGCACCGGCCTGCCCAACGCCCTGGATCAGCACGAGCCCGACAAGATCGCGGACTCGGTGGCCAAGCTCGGCCTGCACCACGTCGTCGTCACCTCTGTGGACCGCGACGACCTCGCCGACGGCGGTGCCGAGCATTTCGCCCGCACCATCGCGGCGATCCGGCGGCTCAGCCCCGGCACCACCATCGAGATCCTGACGCCGGACTTCTTGCGCAAGGACGGCGCGCTCGAGGCGGTCGTGGCCGCCAAGCCCGACGTGTTCAACCACAACCTCGAGACGGTGCCCGGCAACTACCTCACGGTCCGCCCCGGCGCCCGCTACTTCCACTCGGTGCGCCTGCTGCAGCGGGTCAAGGAGCTCGACCCCACGATCTTCACCAAGTCCGGCATCATGGTCGGCCTCGGCGAGGAGCGGAACGAGGTCGTGCAGCTGATGGACGACCTGCGCTCGGCCGACGTCGACTTCCTCACCATCGGCCAGTACCTGCAGCCGACCAAGAAGCACCACGAGGTCGTCCGCTTCGTGCCGCCGGACGAGTTCAAGGCGTTCGAGACCACCGCCTACGCCAAGGGCTTCCTGCTGGTCTCGGCGACGCCGCTGACCCGCTCGTCGCACCATGCCGGCGAGGATTTCTCGCGGCTCCAGGCCGCCCGCAACGCGCGGCTCGCCCCCGACACCCTCTCAGCCTGAGTCGTCATGCCATCCTTCCGGATCACCCGCTGGGTGCGTCACTCGCCCCAGCAGATGTACGACCTCGTCGCCGACGTGGAGCACTATCCCGAGTTCCTGCCGCTGTGCGAATCGCTGCGCGTGCTGCGCCGCCAGCCCGGCACCGGGGAGGGGACCGAGGTGCTCGTGGCCGAGATGGGCGTCGGCTACAAGGCGATCCGCGAGCGCTTCACCACCCGGGTCGGCCTCGACCGCCCGAACCTCAAGATCACGGCCGAGTACATCGACGGCCCGTTCCGGCATCTCGAGAACCGCTGGGCGTTCAAGCCCGGCCGCGACGGCGGCTGCGACGTCGACTTCTTCATCACCTACGAGTTCAAGAGCTTCGCCCTCGGCCTGCTGATGGGCAAGATGTTCGATCGCGCCTTCCGCAAGTTCACCGACGCGTTCGAGAGCCGGGCAGACCGGGTCTACGGCAGGGCCTGAGGCCGGCCGCGCGCCAGCAACGGCGGCACCTTGGCTTCTAGCAGCCGCACGAGATCGGGATCCATGAAGCCGTAGCGGTCCGGAATGTCGAGGCAGACTAGGCGCGCGTCCCACAAGGCCACTCGGAAGCGGCGCTGGATCTTGCTCCGGTGCCCGCGCTCCATGACCACGATCAGGTCGGCCCAGGCGACATGCTCGGCGGTGACGGGCTCGTCCGCATCCGCGGAGACGCCGGCACAGGCGACCTCCAACCCGGGATATCCGGAGAAGACCTGCTCGGCCGTCGGGCTGCGGAGCCGGGCGCGACCGCAGACGAAGAGGACGCGCTGGATCGTGCGCCTCACCGCGGATGCTCCGGGCGGAAGCCGAGGCCGACGATCCGGGCCGGGATGCGCTGAAGCCACGGCAGGCGGTCGAGCAGCCGGAGCGCGAGCGGCGGGCTGAGGCGCGCGTCCCCGTGGTCGAGCACCGGGGCGATGATCCGATCCTGGATCAGGCGCTGGACCCGTTGCGTCAGCCGCGTCGGAAGGCTCCGGCGGGCCTGGACCCGCGCGAGGTCGGCCTCGGCGAGGCGTCCGGCCCGCAACGGCCCGGCGAGCAGGTTGGCGGCGGCGACCGCATCCTGGATCGCGAGGTTGATGCCGACGCCGCCGACCGGCGACATCGCATGCGCCGCGTCGCCGATGCAGAGCAGCCCCGGACGGTGCCAGCGCTCCAGCCGGTCCACGGTCACCGTCAGCGTCCTCACCGCCTCGAAGGTCCCGATCTCGCCGGTGCGGTCGGCCAGGAACGGCGCGAGGTCGGCGATGCCGGCGCGGAACGCCGCGAGGCCGCGCGTGCGGATCGCCTCGTCGCCGCCCTTCGGCACGATTGCGGCGCATTGCCAGTAATCGCCGCGATCGATCGTAATCAGGATGCGGCCCGCCCCGAAGCGACCGGCCGCGGCCTCGGGGTCTCCGGGGCGGCGCGACAGGCGGAACCACAGCACGTCGATCGGCGCCGCGAAGTCGCGCGGCACGAAGCCGGCCCGACGTCGCATCGCGGAATGCCGGCCGTCGGCGCATAGGACGAGGTCGGCGGCGATCGCGATCGCACCGTCGGGGCCGGCGGCACGAACCCCGGCGATCCGGCCATCCGTCTCGATCAGCGACTGCCCCTCGGTCGCCATCAGCAGCCGGAAGCCGGGCAGCTTCCTCGCCTCGCGGCCGAGGAAGTCGAGGAAATCCCATTGCGGCATCAGCGCGATGAAGCGGTTCCGCGTCGCGAGCCGGCGGAAATCGGCGACGCGGAACGTCCGGCCGCCCATCACCGCCGATAACGTCTCGACCCGGCGCTGCGGCAGGGCGCGGAAGGCGTCGCCGAGGCCGAGATCGTCCATCACGGCCAGGGTCGAGGGATGGATGGTGTCGCCGCGGAAATCGCTCAGGAAGTCGTTGTGCTTCTCGAGCACCACGACCGAGACGCCCGCGCGGGCGAACAGCAGGCCCGCCATCATCCCCGCCGGTCCACCGCCGACGATGCAGATTTGTGCCGACAGGCTGTCCATGGAACCGCGCCTCCGGTTCGGCGGCGTTCGCCGCAGGACCGCTCCGATCAGGAGAACCGAGCGCCCCGATCAGGAAACGAGCGCCGCCTCCAACAGGTCCAACGCATCGACGACGGCGCGACGTCGGATCTCGGCACGGCCGAGATCGCCGTAGCGCCGCTCCAGGTGGCGGACGCCGCCGCCGGTCGCCAGACCGAAATGCACGAGGCCGACGGGCTTGCCCGGGCTGCCGCCGCCGGGGCCGGCGATCCCGGTGATCGCCACCGCCACGTCGGCCCGCGACGCCGCCAGCGCGCCGCCCGCCATCGCGCGGGCGACCGCCTCGCTGACCGCGCCGTGCGCGCCGATGAGTGCGGCGGGCACCCCGATCGCTTCGGACTTGGCCTCGTTCGAGTAGGTGACGAAGCCGCGCTCGACGACCGCCGACGAGCCGGGCACCGCCGTCAGCAACCCGGCGACGAGCCCTCCGGTGCAGGATTCGGCCGTCGCGATCCGGGTGCCGGCCTCGGCGTAGGCCCCGACCAGGGCGGCGGCGCGGGCGAGGAGGGCGTCGTCGAACATCGCGCGAATCCCTTTTTCGTTCGAAGCGGCCTTCGGATGATGCAGCGGACGCGCGTCCGCCCAACCGTCAGCCCTGGCGCATGGCCGTCTCGGCCTGGGCGTCCACCGGGCTCGTCTCCACCTCCTCCGGCAGGCGGATGGTCGCGGCGGCCTGGGCCGCGAGGCCTTCCGCGCGGCCGACGAAGCCGAGCTTCTCCGTGGTCGTCGCCTTGATCGACACCGCGGTCAGCGGCACGGCGCAGATCTCGGCGATGCGGGCGCGGATCGTCTCGCGGTGGGCGCCGATGCGGGGCGCTTCCGCCAGCACCGTGATGTCGAGATGGTCGATGCGGCCGCCGCGGTCGCGCACCAGCTTGCAGGCATGGGCCAGGAACCGGTCCGACGACGCCCCGCGCCACTGCTCGTCCGAGGGCGGGAAATGGGTGCCGATGTCGCCGTCGGCGATGGCGCCGAGCAGCGCGTCGGTGAGGGCATGCAGCGCGACGTCGCCGTCCGAATGGGCGAGCACCCCGCGGTCGGCCGGGATCTTCACCCCGCCGAGCCAGACATGGTCGCCGTCGGTGAAGGCGTGCACGTCGAATCCGGTGCCGAGGCGGGTCACGTAGGTCGTCATGGCGATGTCCTTCGCACTGTCCTTCGCCGTCTCCTCGCCCGAGCCGGAAAAGGCCCGGTCGGCCTCGATCAGGTCGGAGGGTTGGGTGATCTTGCGGTTCTTCGGGTCGCCGGCGAACACCACCACGGCGAGGCCGGCCCATTCGGCGAGGGCGCCGTCGTCGGTGAAGCCGTGCAGGCCCTCGGCGGCGGCGGCGCGGTGCGCGTCGCGCAAGGTCCCGAAGGCGAAGGCCTGCGGCGTCTGCACCGCGCGCAGGTGCTCGCGGGCCGGCGTCTCGCGCACGCGGCCGATGCCGCCCTGCTCGTCCACGAGCTTGATCGTGTCGGCGACGGCCACGCCCGGCACCGCCGCGCCGTGGTCGCGCCCGGCGGCGACGGCGCGGGCGATCAGCCCGGCATCGACGAAGGGCCGGGCCGCGTCGTGGACGAGGACCACGTCCGGCGCGCCCGCCGCCGCGAGCGCTTCGAGCCCGGCTCGGACCGAGTCCTGGCGCGTCGCCCCGCCCTCGACCGGCGGCAGCAGCTTGTCGGCGATGGCGGGCGCGAGCTCGGTGCGGCAGGTGTCGTAGAACGCGACCGCGTCGGCGGCGATCACCACCTGGATCCGGCCGATCACGGGGTCGCGGCCGAGGGCGTCGAGGGTGCGGGTGAGGACCGCCTGCCCGCCGACGCGACGGTACTGCTTGGGCATCCCGCCGCCGATGCGGATGCCGCGACCGGCCGCCACGACGACGGCGGCGACGCTCGATCCGGGTTCGGACATGCCTGGGGGTTTCCGTCGTGCCGGGGCCGAGACCGCCTGCCATGCGGCCGGTTCGGGTCCTCAAAAATCTGCCTGTCGTTTATGCGGGGGATGAAGCGAAATCAAATCGCGCGGTTCCCCGCCCAACCCTCGCCCGGGGGCTTGCGCCGGGCTGGTTTTGTCTATTTGTTGTGCAGAATGATGGCTGATCATTATTTGAGCGTCCTGCGAGGGGAGCGCTCGGTCGATCCGGTGGCGCTGCTGGCGCCGCTGTCGGGCGTCACCGACCTGCACATGCGCCGCATCGCGCAGGGTGCCGGCGCGAGCGCGGTGGTGTCGGAGATGGTGGCGGCGGCCGAGTTCGCGCGCGGTTCGGAGGAGGCGCGGCTCAGGGCGGAAGGGTCGGGCATCGCGCTGCACATCGTCCAGCTCGCCGGCTGCGCCCCCGAGCCGATGGCCGAGGCCGCCCGGATCGCCGCCGCGAACGGCGCCGACGTGATCGACGTCAACATGGGCTGCCCGGCCAAGATCGTCACCGGCGTCGCCTCGGGCTCCGCGCTGATGCGCGACCTCGACCATGCGGCCCGCCTCCTCGGCGCCGTGCGCGAGGCGGTGTCGATCCCGGTGACGGTGAAGATGCGCCTCGGCTGGGACCACCACGGCCTGAACGCCGCGGAGCTCGCCCGCCGGGCCCAGGCGCTGGGGCTGAACGCGGTCACCGTCCACGGTCGCACCCGGCAGCAATTCTACAAGGGCAGCGCCGACTGGGACGCGATCCGGCCGGTCGTCGCGGCGGTGTCGATCCCCGTCATCGCCAACGGCGACGTGACGGACCTTTCCAGCGCCCGGGCGTGCCTGGCGGCCTCGGGTGCTGCCGGCATCATGGTCGGCCGCGCGGCGGTCGGGCGGCCCTGGCTCGTCGGCGCCCTCGCCGCGGGGCTGGCCGGGCGCCCGGTGCCGACGCTGTCGCGATCGGCCCGGGCGGGGCTGGCGGCGGCGCATTATGCCGGGCTGATCGCGCTCTACGGCCCAGCGATGGGCGTGCGTCATGCCCGCAAGCATCTGGCGGCCTATGCCGACGCGGCGGGCGGCCTCGATGCGGCCGACCGCACGCGGCTCCTGACCACCACCGACCCGGAGGTGGCGGACCGGCTCCTGCGCGCCGCCTTCGAGGCCGCCCCGGCGATCGCGGAGGCCGCATGAGCGACGGGGAACCCAGGGACGAGGCGAGGCCGATCGGTCTCGACCCCGCCGCCAAGGAGCCCGCGGCGAAACCCCGCGGCATGCCGAGCGCCGAGGCGGTGATCAACGCCCTGCCGTTGCCGGTGCTGACCATCGGCGCGGACGACCGCATCATGCACTGCAACCACGCGGCCGAGACGTTCTTCGACTATTCCGCCCGGCTGATGCAGCGGCGCCGGCTTCGCGACATCATCCCCTTCGCCTCGCCGATCATCGCGCTGGTGGCGGAGGTGCGCCGGCGCGGGTCCAGCGTCAGCGAGTACCGGGTCGAGCTGACGCAGCCGCGCTCGGGCGCGGAGCGCAGCGTCGACGTGTTCGCCACCGCGCTCGGCGACGACGGCGAGGCGGTGGTGCTGATGCTCCAGGAGCGCACCATCGCCGACAAGATGAACCGCCAGCTGACGCATCGCGGCGCGGCGCGCTCGATGGTGGCGCTCGGCGCGATGCTCGCCCACGAGATCAAGAACCCGCTCGCTGGCATCCGCGGCGCGGCCCAGCTGCTCGAGCAGTCGGGGCCGGAAGAGGACCGGGTGCTGACCAGCCTGATCTGCGAGGAGACCGACCGGATCGTGCGGATCGTCGAGCGGATGGAGCTGTTCGGCGACGAGCGCCCAGTCGAGCGCGGCCCGGTCAACGTGCACGGCGTGCTCGATCAGGTGAAGCGCTCGGCGCAATCCGGGTTCGGGCGCCACATCCGCTTCGTCGAGACCTACGATCCGTCGCTGCCGCCGGTGCTCGGCAACCGCGATCAGCTCGTGCAGGTGATCCTGAACCTAGTGAAGAACGCGGCGGAAGCGATCGGCGCCGACGCGGTCGACGGCGAGATCACCCTGTCGACCGCGTTCCGCACCGGCCTGCGGCTTCAGGTCCCGGGCTCGCGCGAGCGCGTCAGCCTGCCGATCGAGGTGGCGGTGCGCGACAACGGCCCGGGCATCTCGGCCGAGCTGCTGCCGGATCTGTTCGACCCGTTCGTGACGACGAAGGCGCAAGGCTCCGGCCTCGGTCTTGCATTGGTCGCGAAGATCGTCGGCGATCATGGCGGCATCGTCGAGTGCGATCCCGCGCCCCGCCGCACCGCCTTCCGAATCCTCCTGCCCATGTCGAGCGCCCGCGACGGGCGCGAAGCGGTCGCGGAGCCCGAGTAAGAGTCATGCCCAACGGCCACATCATCGTCGCGGACGACGACGCCGCCATCCGCACCGTCCTGAACCAGGCGCTGTCGCGGGCCGGCTACGAGGTCCGCTCCACCGGCAACTGCGCGACCCTGTGGCGGTGGGTGGCGCAAGGGGAGGGCGACCTCGTCATCACCGACGTGGTGATGCCCGACGAGAACGTGTTCGACCTGCTGCCGCGCATCAAGCGGGTGCGGCCGGAGCTGCCGGTCATCGTCATGAGCGCGCAGAACACCTTCATGACCGCGATCCGCGCCTCCGAGCGCGGCGCCTACGAGTACCTGCCCAAGCCCTTCGACCTGAAGGAGCTGATCGCCATCGTCGGCCGGGCGCTGTCGCGCCCGCGCGGCACGGCCGCAGCCGCCGCGCCGCCCGACAACGAAGATATCCCGCTGGTCGGGCGCTCGCCGGCGATGCAGGAGATCTACCGGGCGCTCGCCCGGCTGATGCCGACCGACCTGACCGTGATGATCACCGGCGAGTCCGGCACCGGCAAGGAGCTGGTGGCCCGCGCGCTCCACGATTACGGCCGCCGGCGCACCGGCCCGTTCGTGCCCGTCAACATGGCCGCGATCCCGCGCGACCTGATCGAATCGGAGCTGTTCGGCCACGAGAAGGGCGCCTTCACCGGGGCGCTGCAGCGCTCGGCCGGCCGCTTCGAGCAGGCGGAGGGCGGCACGCTGTTCCTCGACGAGATCGGCGACATGCCGATGGAGGCGCAGACCCGGCTGCTGCGCGTGCTGCAGCAGGGCGAGTACACCACCGTCGGCGGCCGGGTGCCGATCAAGACCAACGTCCGCATCATCGCGGCGACCAACAAGGACCTGCGGATCTCGATCCAGCAGGGCATCTTCCGCGAGGACCTGTTCTTCCGCCTGAACGTCGTGCCGCTGCGGCTGCCGGCCCTGCGCGAGCGGTCCGAGGACGTGCCCGACCTCGTCCGCCACTTCTTCATCCAGGTCGAGCGCGAGGGCCTCACGCGGAAGATGCTCGACGGCGAGGCGATGGAGCGCCTGAAGCGCTACCGCTGGCCCGGCAACGTCCGCGAGCTGGAAAACCTCGTCCGGCGGCTCGCCGCCCTCTACCCGCAGGAGACCATCACCGGCCCGGTGATCGAGGCGGAGCTCGACACGCTGCCGCTCAGCCCCCCGGCCTCGGCCGGGAACGGCACCGCGCGCAAGGCCGGCGCCGACAACGAGACCCTGTCCGGCGCGGTCGAGCGCCACCTCTCGGACTACTTCTCTGGATACCGCGACACGCTGCCCCCGCCCGGCCTGTATCACCGGATCCTGCGCGAGATCGAAGGCCCGCTGATCGGCGCGGCGCTCGCCGCCACCCGTGGCAACCAGATCCGCGCGGCGGAGCTTCTGGGCGTCAACCGCAACACCCTGCGCAAGAAGGTGCGCGACCTCGACCTGCAGGTGTTCCGAACGGCGCGCTAGGCGGACGGGTAGCGGCGCGCGCCGCGTCAGACGTACATCGCGATGGCCGATTGCAGCATCTCGTTGACGGTGCTGATCACCTTCGTGTTGGAGGAATAGGCCTGCTGCGTCTCGATCATCTTGGAGAACTGGTCCGAGATGCTCGCATTCGATTGCTCGACCGAGCCGCCGGTCACGGTCGCGCCGTTCAGGCCGAAGCTCGGCGCACCGGTGCTCGCGGTCGCGACGAAGGCGCCGCCGTCGAGCGAGGCGAGCGTGTCCCGCGCACCGAACTGGGCCAGGGCCAGGGTGCCGAGCGCCTGGGTGCTGCCGTCCGACAGGGTGCTGGTGAGGGCGCCGGCGGGCGAGACCGACAGGCTGGAGAGCGCGCTCGTGGCGGTGGCCGGCACCTGGACCGGCGCGCCCGTCGAGGCCCCGGCGAACAGGTAGTACCCGGCCCCGTTGACGAGGTACCCGCTGGCATCGGGCGCGAAGTCGCCGCGCCGGGTGTAGGCCAGCGCAGAGCCGAAGCTCGGCGCCGACGCGGTCCCGAGATTCTGCCGAACCACGAAGTAGCCGTCGCCGCCGATCGCGAGGTTCGTCGCGATGCCGGTCGACGCCACCGTGCCCTGGAGCCCCAGGTTCGACCGCGTGCTGATCGCGACGCCGCCGGCGGGCTGCGTCCCGGCCTCGGTCTGCGCCAGCATGTCGGCGAAGCTCGTATCCGTGCTCTTGAAGCCGGCCGTGGTGCTGTTGGCGATGTTCCCCGAGATGTTGTTCAGCGCGAAGGATTGGGCCGAGGTCCCGGTGATGGCGTTCGAGAGCGCATCCATCAGGCTCATCGCGGATCTCCTTCAGGGAACGGCCCGGTGCAACCGGGCCCGACCAGAACGTCGGCCGACCATTCCCCGGCCACCCTGCTTTGAGGATTTCATCGTTAATACGTGGTGTGTAACGATTTATGTCTCGATCTGGCATGAGCTCTTCCTGGATGCGAAGCTCGACATCTTGGAAACATTTGGAAACGACTGAACTAGCGGGGCTCGGACACCCGCACCTGCACCGACTGCCACGCGCCCGGCTTCGAGAACGAGGTCAGCCGCAAGCCGATGTTCGACGGGATCGACGTCGACCGGGTGACCAACCTCTACGGCACCGGCATGACCTGGGACTACGTGCGGCGCCTGCGCGGCCTCGTGAAGGGCAAGCTCGTGCTCCAGGGCATCGTCACGAGGGAGGACGCGAAGACCGCGCTCGACCACGGCGTCGATGCGCTGATCGTGTCGAACCACGGCGGCCGGGCCGAGGCGAGCCTGCAAGCCACGATCGGCGTGCCGCCGGAGATCGTGACGGCGGTGAACGGCCGCGTGCCCGTGCTGATCGACGGCGGCTTCCGCCGCGGCACCGACGTGCTCAAGGCCCTGGCGCTCGGCGCCACCGCCGTGTGCATCGGCCGCCCCTCCGTCTGGGGGCTGGCCGCCTTCGGCGAGCCCGGGGTTGCCGCCGTGCTCGCCATCATGCAGCGCGAGTTCGTGACGATCATGCGCCAGGTCGGCGCCACCACGACCGCCGGGATCGGCGCCGCGGCGTCGACCGGGCCTGACACGCGCCGCGCGGCCGGCCCCGTCCCTCGGGCGGCGGGGCCGGCATTTGACAATCCCGGCCGCATCATCGACACCGCCGGCCGTCTGGGCATCGACCGAACGACGAGGCCGGTTGCCGGTTCCGGAGCCGCGCATGACCGCCTTCTCGGCCCCCTCCTTCCGTTCCGCACCGCGCTCATGATCCCCAGCCAAGCCGCGCGGCGACCCGTCCCGGCCACGCGGCCCGTCCCGGCCACCGGGCCCGGCTTCGCGTTCGGCGACTTCCTCCTGAACACCGTGTCGGCGAGCCACGCGCGGGCCTGCGCCTGGCTGGTGGCGCTCTGCCTCGTCTGCTTCCTGCCCGGCCAGATCTCGCTCCAGCCGATGGACCGGGACGAGCCGCGATTCGCCCAGGCCTCGAAGCAGATGCTCGAGACCGGCGACGGCGTCGACATCCGCTTCCAGGGCGAGGCCCGGCACAAGAAGCCGGTGGGCATCTACTGGGCCCAGGCCGCGGCGGTGGCGGCCGGCGAGGCGCTCGGGGTGCCCCAGGCGCGAACCGAGATCGCGCTCTACCGCATCCCCTCGCTCGTCGGCGCGACCGCCGCCGTGCTGCTGGCCTACTGGGCGGCGCTCGCCTTCCTGCCGCGGCGCGGCGCCTTCCTCGCGGCCGCCCTGTTCGGCGCCTGCCTGATGCTCGCGGCGGAGGCGCATCTCGCCAAGACCGACGCGCTGCTGACCGCGTGCGCGATCGCGTCGCTCGGCGCGCTCGCCCGCGCCTGGCTCGGGCGATCCGGCCCCGGCCCCTCGACCGCGGGCCGGCTCGCGTTCTGGCTCGGCCTGGCGATCGGCATCCTGGTGAAGGGGCCGATGGTGCCGCTCTTCGTCGGCCTGCCGATGCTGGCCCTGTCGTGGAAGGCGCGCTCCGGCCACTGGATCCTGGCGCTGCGGCCGTGGTCCGGCCTCGCGATCGTCGTCGCGGTCGTCGCCCCGTGGTTCCTGGCGATCGCCTGGCGCAGCGGCAGCGCCTTCTTCACCGAGGCGGTCGGCCACGACATGCTGGCCAAGGTCGGCAGCGCCAAGGAGAAGCACTGGGCGCCGCCCGGCACCTACGCGCTGGTGTTCTTCGCGACCTTCTGGCCCGGTGCCGCCTTCGCGGCTCTGGCGATCCCGTTCGCGTGGCGCCGTCGCCGGGACGATGCGGTCGCGTTCCTGGTCGCGTCGATCGTGCCGGCGTGGCTGATGTTCGAGGCCGTGCCGACCAAGCTGCCGCACTACGTCCTGCCGCTGATGCCGATGGTGGCGATCCTCACCGTGCTGGCGCTCCGGGCCGGCGCCCTCGATCCGACGCGGCGCGGCGCGCGGGCGATGGCGCTGCTGGTGCCGGCGATCCCGATCGGGCTGACGATCGGCCTCGCCGTGGTCGCGTGGCGCCTGGACCGGGTGCTGCCCGTGCTGTCGCTGCCGCTGCTCGGGGCCGCCTGCGCGCTCGCGCTGGCCGCCTGGATGGCCTATGCGCGGAACGGCGCCGAGCGGGCGATGGTGTTCGCGATCCTCTCCGCCTGCGTGCTCTCGCCCGCGGTGCTCGGGCTGGCGCAGACCGAGATCCCGGCGCTGAAGGTCTCGAACCGGCTCGCCGCGATCCGCGACGCGCTGCCGTGCCGGCCGCAGGTCGCGAGCCTCGGCTACCGCGAGCCGAGCCTGGTGTTCCTGATCGGCACCGAGCTCGCCACCCCGAACACCGGCGCCGACGCGCTGGCCTTCCTCCATGCGGGCGGCTGCCGCCTCGTCTTCGTCGAGCAGCGCTCGGCCGCCGATTTCGCCGATGCCTGGCCCGTCGGCGGCGTCGGCCCGAAGGCGGTGGGGCAGGTGTCGGGCTTCAACATCAACGCCGGCCGCCGGGTCGACCTCACCGCCTACGCGGTGACGCCCACGGCTCAGACGGTGACCCCATGAACGCGACGTCTCCCCGCCTCAGCATCGTGGTGCCGGTGAAGAACGAGGCCGGCAACATCGCGGGGCTCGTCGCCGAGATCGAAGCCGCCTGCGGGGCGCTGGCGCCCTTCGAGGTGATCTACGTCGACGACGGCTCCACCGATGCGACGCCGGCCGCGCTCGACGCCGCACGTCAGGGCCGGCCCTGGCTGCGGGTGCTGCGCCACGCCCGCAGCGGCGGGCAGTCGGCGGCGGTGCGCAGCGGGGTCGCGGCGGCCGCCGGCCCGATCGTCGCGACGCTCGACGGCGACGGCCAGAACGACCCGGCCTTCATCCCCGTCCTGGTGGCGGCGCTGGAGCAGGCGGGCGAGGGGACGGGCCTCGCCCAGGGGCAGCGCAAGGGCCGCAAGGACGGGCGCTTCAAGATGATCCAGTCCCGCATCGCCAACGGCGTGCGCGGGCGGATCCTCAACGATTCCACCCGCGACACCGGCTGCGGCCTCAAGGTCTTCCGCCGCGCGGTCTACCTGCGCCTGCCGTACTTCGACGCCCTCCATCGCTTCATGCCGGCGCTCGTGGTGCGCGAGGGCTTCGCGATCGTGCACCGCGACGTGGTCGACCGCCCGCGCTTCACCGGCGTCTCGAACTACGGGCTGTTCGACCGCCTCTGGGTCGGCCTGCTCGACTTGGCCGGCGTGTGGTGGCTGATCCGCCGCAAGCGTCCGACGCCCGCCGTCACCGAGGTCTAATTCCGATGCTGATCCAGTTGGCGCGAGACCTGCCGGACTACTTCTACGACGTGTTCGTGACGCGGTTTGACTTCTGGCTGGTCTTCGGCATCGTCGCGCAGCTGGTCTTCGGCTCGCGCTTCATCCTGCAATGGATCGCCAGCGAGCGGGCGGGCCGGAGCGTGATCCCGCTGTCGTTCTGGTTCCTGTCGATCGCCGGCGGAATCATGACCCTGGTCTACGGCTTCGTGCGCCGCGAGCCGGTGATCATCATCGGCCAGGGCCTCTCGACCGGGATCTACCTGCGCAACCTCGCCCTAATCTTCCGCAACCGGCGCGGAACCGAAACCAAGGCGGGCTGAACCGGCATTCCCGCGCCCGAGCCGACCGGCCCGAGGCCGGTGCCGGACCGAGCCCTGCCGCGTCGCAGCCGGGTCCGCTCGGGGATCAGCGCCGCAGCGAAGACGGCCGCGGCAGCTGCCAAAGGTCGTCGTGGGACTCGGAGAACCGGGCGAGATGCCGATCGGCGTAGAGGCAGAGGAAACCGAGGGCGCAGGGCAGCCCGAACAGCAGAACCATCATCCACGGCATAGCGTCGACGTCTCATCTGAGAGCGGAAGCCGCGCGGCTCTCGTCGACGCGGTGCACAATGGGTTAATGCATGTTAGGAACGCGTCAAGGCATCCTAGGACACGACACCTAGTTTTGGCACCACAGCGTTAAGCGCGCGACACCGCGATGCCGCGCTTGATCCCCCGTCGCGCCCGTGCTCGTCTCGCCCCACCCACGCGCCGTTCGGAGCCCGATGCCACAGGACGATGCCCGCCACCCGCTCCCGCCGTTCCACGACGACCTCGACGCGGCCTTCGCCGAAGCGTGGCGGCTGCTGGCGGACGGGGTCGCGCAGGGACGGAGCGCGTTCCACGCTCCGAGCTTCGCGACGCTGGACCAGGCGGGCCGCCCGCGCAGCCGCACGGTGGTGCTGCGGGAGGCCGATGCCGCGACCGGCACCCTGCGCTTCCACTGCGACCGCCGCTCGGACAAGGCGGCCGAGGTCGCGGCCAACCCGGCCTGTGCGCTCCACGCCTACGACCGCGCGGCGAAGATCCAGATCCGGATCGAGGGCAGCGCGGGTCTCCACGTCGACGATGCCGTGGCGGACGCGGCCTGGGACGGCTCGCGGGCGATGAGCCGGGTCTGCTACGGCATCGCGCCCGCGCCCGGCACCGCGCTCGATGCCGGCGGCGGCTACGCGGTGCCCGACGAGGCGGCGGCGCTGACCGTCGGCCGCCCGAACTTCGCCGCCGTCCTCGTCCGCGCCGACGCCCTCGACTTCCTCTACCTCGACCGTCGCGGCCATCGCCGCGCCGGCTGGCGCCGCGACGGGGAAGGGTGGCGGGGCGAATGGCGGGTGCCGTGAGGGCGCCTCAGGCCGCCGCCCGCAACCGCGCGAACCCGGCGTCGAGATCGGCCTTCAGGTCCGCGACGTCCTCGAGCCCGATGTGGAAGCGCAGGGCGGGACCGCCGGGGGCCCACTGCGTCGCCGTGCGGTAGGGCCTGCAGTCGAAGGGAATGACGAGGCTTTCGAAGCCGCCCCAGGAGAAGCCCATCCCGAACAGCTCCAGGCCGTCGAGCATCGCGGCGAGGGCGGTCTCCGAGACGGGCTCGAGGACCACGCCGAACAGGCCCGATGCGCCGGAGAAGTCGCGCTTCCAGATCGCGTGGCCGGGATCCTCGGGCAGGCCGGGATGGAGGACGCGCAGCACCTCCGGCCGCTCCTGCAGCCAGCGCGCCATCTCGAGGCCGGCGCGGCCGTGCTCGCGCAGCCGCAGGTTCATGGTGCGCAGGCCGCGGAGCGCCAGGAACAGGTCCTCGGGGCCGGCGCAGGGGGCGATCTGGTCGAAGGTCCGCCGCACCGCCGGGAAATGCGCGGCATTGGCCGAGGTCAGGCCGAGGAGCAGGTCGGATCCGCCGCTGAGATACTTGGTCCCGGCCTCGACGGCGATGTCGACGCCGCGCGCGTGCGGCGGGAACAGCAGCGGCGTCGCCCAGGTGTTGTCCATGATCACGGTGCCGCCGCGGGCGTGGACCGCGTCGGCGATCGCCGGCACGTCCTGCATCTCGAAGCTCTGCGAGCCCGGCGCCTCGACCAGCACGGCCTTGGTGTTGTCACGCATCAACCCGGCGATGCCGGCGCCGACCAGCGGGTCGTAATAGGTCGTCTCGACGCCGAAGCGGGCGAGCAGCCCGTCGCAGAAGATCCGGGTCGGGCGGTAGGCGGAATCGGTGACGAGCAGGTGGTCGCCGGCCGAGACCGAGGCCATCAGCGCGACGGTGAGCGCGCACAGGCCCGAGGGCGTCGCCACCGTGCCGGCAGCGCCCGCCACCTCGCTCCAGGCATCGGTCAGCGCGTCCATCGTCGGCGTGCCGCTGGTGCCGTAATTGTAGCGGCCGCGCCGGTGCACGATGTCGTCGTAGGTCGGGTACAGCACGGTGGAGCCGCGATAGATCGGCGTGTTGACGAACCCGTGCTGCGCCGACGGATCGCGCCCCGCATGGACGAGGCGCGTCGCGACCCCGAACGACTCGGCGGTCTTGGACGAAGGCTTGGACATGGGCGCTTTGGCTCTCGGGCTGCGATCGGACGACGAAGCCCGGCAACCCGGCGGAGGTCAAGCGTGCGCCCGGGCCGCCCTTTCGGTCAGCCGGCGTCCGTGACGGTGGCCTCCTCGTAGGCCTGCAGCCAGGCGGTGCGCTCCTCCGAGCCCTCCGCGTAGGGGCAATCGTCGATCGGCTTGCCGTAGAGGCGGGCGTTGCGGCCCTGGATGAACGGGCTGTCGCTGGCGGTGGCCTGGGCGTTCGCTTCGGGTTTCATGGGATCTCCCTGTGAGGTGTCCCTTCGTTAACGGCCTTGGGCCATCCTCGGCTCCGTCGTCGTTCGCGTTGCCGGAACCCGTCGCTTGCGTATCCTGCGTCTCCTCGCCGCCGGCGTCTCGGCCGGCGCCTCGATCCTCGTGATCGGGTTCGTCTGCGCCGACCGGCTGGCCCACACGGTGCCGAGCCCGGTCGCCCGCATCGTCCTGCCCGAACCTTCGGCGACCGGATCGATCCCGGCGCCGGAGAAGCCGGTCGCGGCCGTGAAGCCGGCGCCGGCGAAGATCCCGAACGGGTTCGACACCGAGCGCCTAAACGCGCTGATGCGCGGCGACCCGATCCTGCCGACGAAGCGCTGACGGCGCGGGCGGGGCGGATGCCTGACCTGCGCCGCCGGGCCTGACCGAAGCGGCCGGCGCGGGCTAGATCGCCAGGACTTCTCCGCGCCGGATGCCGGCGGACGCGATCGGGACGGACACCGTGGGCCTCGTCTACGCGCTCGGCGCCTATCTGAGCTGGGGCCTCGTCGTCCCGGTGCATTTCCGGCTGCTCTCGGGCTTCTCCCCGAGCCACATCCTGGCGGTGCGCATCCTGTGGTCGTGCCTGTTCGCGGTCGCGCTGGTGCTGCTGTGGCGCAACCGGGTGCGCACCCCGTTCCCGTTGCGGCCCCGGCACGCGCTGCTCTTCGTCTCGGCCGGGCTGATCGGCGTGAACTGGCTGCTGTACCTGCAGGCGGTGAACAGCGGCCACCTGCTCGATGCGAGCCTCGGCTACTACATCAACCCGCTGGTCAGCGTGGCGCTCGGCGCCGTGGTCCTGCGCGAGCGCCTGCGCCCGCTGCAGCGGGTCGCCGTCGGCATCGCCGCGGCCGGGGTCGCCATCGCCGTTGTGCTGGCCGGCACGTTGCCGCTGGTGGCGCTCGAGCTCGCGATGAGCTTCGCCCTCTACGGCCTGGTGCGGAAGGTGGTCGGGGTCGACCCGGCGGTCGGGTTCCTCGCCGAGACGCTGATCCTGACGCCGGCGGCCTTCGTCTGGGTGCTGCTGTCGCCCGAGCCGGCCCTGCCGCCCGATCCGCGGGACTTCGCCCTGCTGGCGCTGACGGGGGTGACGACGGCCCTGCCGCTGATCTGGTTCGCGGCGGCCGCAGACCGCCTGCGCCTCGCGACGCTCGGCCTGATGCAGTACATCGCCCCGACCTGCCTGCTGGCCTTGAGCGTCCTCGCCTATGGCGAGCACGTGGCGCCGCACGCGATCCCGATGTTCGGGCTGATCTGGCTGGCGCTGGCGCTCTACGCCTTCGACCTTCTCCGCGCCGGCCGGGCGGCGCGAGCGCATGGCGTGCCGGGCGAAACCGCCGCGCCGAACCCGGGCGCGATGCGTGTATAAGGCCGCTTCGTGCCCGGCATCCGCCGCGGGAAGCCAGTCCGAGTGTTGCGATGAGTGATCCCAGCGAGCCTGCCACGGTCACGCAGGCCGACTACGAGAACCTCGCCGAGGCGCTGCCGCAGCTCGCCTGGATCGCCACCGCGACCGGCGACATCATCTGGTACAACCGCCGCTGGTACGACTACACCGGCACGACCCTCGCGACGATGCGCGGCTGGGGCTGGCGCGACGTCCACCATCACGACCACGTCGAGGCGGTGACGGAGCGCTTCAAGGCGGCGATCGCCGGCGGCGATGCCTGGGAGGACACCTTCCCGCTGCGGGGCAAGGACGGCACCTTCCGTTGGTTCCTGTCGCAGGCGATGCCGCATCGGGACGCGGCGGGCCGGATCCTGCGCTGGTACGGCACCAACACCGACATCACCCACAAGCAGGAAGCCGAGGACCGGCTGCTGCAATCCGAGGAGCGGTTCCGGGCGCTCGTCGACGCCTCCACGGCCGTGATCTGGAACACCGACGCCGCCGGCGCCCTGCTGCCGCCGCAGCCGCGCTGGAGCGCCTATACCGGCCAGTCCGAGGAGGCCTTCCAGGGCTGGGGCTGGATCGACGCGGTCCATCCCGACGACCGGGCGCATGCCGCCGAGGTCTGGGTCGGCTGCATCGAGGCGCGCACGCCCTACGCCGTCGACTACCGCCTGCGCCGGCACGACGGGCAGTGGCGCGACATGGAGGTGCGCGGCGTGCCGGTGCTCGCCGCCGACGGCTCCTTGCGCGAATGGGTCGGCTCCAACACCGACATCACCGACCGGAAGGAGGCCGAGGCCGAGGTCGAGCGGGCGCGGCAGGCCGCGGAGGCCGCCAACCTCGCCAAGAGCCAGTTCATCGCCAATATGAGCCACGAGCTGCGCACGCCGCTCTCGGCGGTGATCGGCTACTCGGAGATGCTCGGGGAGGAGCTCGAGGATATCGGGCAGGCCGCCCTGCTGCCCGACCTGCGCAAGATCGAGGCGGCGGCCCGCCACCTGCTCTCGCTCATCAACGACGTGCTCGACATTTCCAAGATCGAGGCCGGGCGCATGACCGCCTCGGCCGAGCACTTCACCGTCGCCGACCTGATCTCGGACGTCTCCGACGCCACCGGCTCGCTCGTCGAGAAGAAGGGCAACCGCTTCGTCCTCGACCTCGCCGACGACCTCGGCGCGATGCACCAGGACCAGACCAAGATCCGCCAGTGCCTGCTCAACCTGATCGGCAACGCGGCCAAGTTCACCGAGAACGGCACGATCACCCTGAAGGTCGAGCGCCAGCGCGAGGCCGGCGCCGACTGGTTCGGCTTCTCGGTGGCCGATACCGGGATCGGGCTCACCGAGGAGCAGATCGGCCGGCTGTTCGAGCGCTTCGCCCAGGCCGATGAATCGACCACGCGGCAGTTCGGCGGCACCGGCCTCGGCCTCGCCATCACCCGCGCCTTCTGCCGCACCATGGGCGGCGACATCGGCGTGACCAGCGTGCCCGGGCAGGGCTCGACCTTCACCCTGCGGCTGCCGGCGATCCTGGCGGTCGAGGACGAGGGGCAGGTCGCGGCCGAGCTCGCCGTGCCCGCGCCGGTGCACGCGCACGAAGAGCACGACGCGGTGCTGCTCGTCGACGACGACCCGGCCGCGCGCGAGCTGCTGCAGCGCTTCCTCGAACGCGAGGGCTTCCGCGTCCGCACCGCCAACGACGGCCGCGCCGGGCTGACGCTGGCGCGGGCCTTGAAGCCGCGCGCGATCCTGCTCGACGTCGAGATGCCGCGCATGGACGGCTGGGCGGTGCTGCACGCCGTGCGCAACGACCCGGAGCTCGCCGGCATCCCGGTGATCATGACCTCGGTGGTGGCCGAGCAGGGCCTCGGCCAGGCGCTCGGCGCCACCGACTACTTCGTCAAGCCGATCGACTGGGACCGGCTCAAGGGCCTGATGGACCGCTACCGGCCGGAGGGCGTCGAGGCCCGCGTCCTCGTCGTCGACGACGACGCGGACGCCCGCGAGCGCCTGCGCCGGACGCTCGCGCGCGACGGCTGGAGCGTCGACGAGGCCGAGAACGGCCGGGCGGCGCTGGAGCATTTCGAGGCGCAGCGCCCGAACCTGATCCTGCTCGACCTGATGATGCCGGAGATGGACGGGTTCGGGTTCCTGCGCGCGCTGCGGGCGCGGCCCGACGGCGACGTGCCGGTGGTGGTGCTGACCGCCAAGGAGATCACCGACGCCGAGCGCAGGAGCCTCCAGGCCCAGGCGGACCGGGTGATCGAGAAGGGGTCCTTGAGCCTCGCCGAGATCGGCCGGCAGTTGCGCGTGCTCTACGCGCGCGAGGTCTCCGCGCCGGTGCCGAAGAGCATGCAGGGGCTCCTCGACGCGCTCGCCGCGCGGGAGCGCTAGCGCGCGGATCGGCGCACCGGCGGAACCTTCCGCCGGCTCGCCCCTTTGCAATCCCGGTACGCGCCCGTCGCGGCGGGGCCTTGGAGCGCGCCCATGAATCCCATCGTCGTCGTCGCCCTGATCTGCGCCTCGTCGGTCCAGGTCCAGGATTGCAGCCGGGACAACGCCCTCGACGTGGTGACGGGCCCGGCCCACACCCTGCAGGAATGCCTGATCCAGGGCCCGGTGCTGGCCGCCAATGCCGGCCTCGGCAACGGCAAGGACAGCTACGTGAAGACACGCTGCGAGCCGCGCCGCTGAGGATCCCGCCCCGATGAGCGACGACGTCGATCCCGAGCGTGCGGTGATGATCCGGCTTCGGGCCCGCCTCGCGGTGGTCGAGCGTGCGGCCTGGTTCGGGATGGTCCACGCGATGCGGACCCGCCCGGCCGAGGTCGAAGCCTACATCGCCGCCGAGCGCGACAAGTGCGCGACCGGGTTTGCCGGCCCGAAATGGGCGCGCGACCTCACCGATGCCGAGCGCGCGATGCTCGGAGCGGAGGTGGATGCCGGCCTCGCGCAGTTGCTGCAGGACGCCCGCGACGAGGCCTAAGCCCGCCGCCCTACGCGCCCGATCCGAACCGGTCGCGCCAAGCCGGCGGAAGGCCGTGCGTTCCGGGCAAGGACGCCGCCGCGTACACCCCGATCGCGACGGCACGGGCCAGCACCTGGGCCGCCATGTCGCCGAGGCGCGCCAGGTCGCCGATCGGGTCCGCCGGCGCCACCGCCCCCGTCGCGACGGAGAACACCACGTCGCCGTCGAGGGGCGTGTGCACCGGCTGGATCGCCCGCGCGAGGCCGACCTGCGCCGCCACCGCGAGGCGCCGGCACTGCGCCTTGGTCAGCGCCGCGTCGGTGGCGACCACCGCCAGCGTCGTCGCGGCGCCGGGCAGGCCGCGGACGGGAAAGGCGAGGGCGTCGTCCGGCATCGCGCCGGGCCAGCCGAGGCCGCCGAACTCCGCCGCCCGCTCGAACGGCGCCGCCCAGAAATGCGGGCCGTCGCCGACCGTCACCCGGCCGAAGGCGTTGACCGCCGCGAGCGCGCCGACCCGGAAGCCGGTGCCCGGAACGTCGGCCGAGGCCGAGCCGATCCCGCCCTTGAGGTTGGCCGTGCGCGCGCCGGTGCCGGCCCCGACCGAGCCGAGCGCCACGTCCTCCGAGGCCATTTGGGCCGCCAGGAACCCGAGCTCGCGATAGGGCGGATAGCGCCCCCACGCCTTGTCGCCGCCGTTGAACAGGTCGAACAGGATCGCGCCGGGCACGATCGGCACCCGCATCCCGCCGACGGGAAAGCCGCGCCCGTTCTCGGCGAGCCACGCCACGACCCCCGCGGCGGCGTCCAGCCCGAAGGCCGAGCCGCCCGACAGCACCAGCGCGTCGATGCCCTCGACGGTGCGCTCGGGGTCGAGCAAATCGGTCTCGCGGGTGCCCGGCCCGCCGCCGCGGACGTCCACCGCCGCCGTGACCGGCCGGTCGAACACCAGCGCGGTGACGCCGCTGGCGACCCGTGCGTCCGCGGCGTGGCCGACCCGGATGCCGGCGATGTCGGTGATGGCGTTCCGCATGGATGGCAGCATGCCACGATCGCGCGCGGGCCGCACGGCTTGAGCGGCGATGCGGGCGGGTGCAGGATCGCGACGATGCCCCAGGACGTCGTCATCCGCCCCGTCGCCCGCGCCGACCACGCGCAGTGGCTCCCGCTCTGGGAGGGCTACAACCTGTTCTACGAGCGCGTCGGCCCGGCGGCGATCCCGCCCGCGGTGACGCAGGCGAACTGGGAGCGGTTCTTCGACGCCTACGAGCCGATGCACGCGCTGGTGGCCGAACGCGACGGCCGGCTGATCGGCCTGACGCACTACCTCTACCACCGCATCACCACGGCCACCGCGCCGTTCTGCTACCTGCAGGATCTGTTCACGACGGCCGACGCCCGCGGGCGGGGCGTCGGCCGCGCGCTGATCGAGGCCGTCTACGTTGCGGCGCGCCGCGCCGGATCGCCCCGGGTCTACTGGCAGACGCACGAGACCAACGCGACGGCGATGCGGCTCTACGATCAGGTCGGCGACCGCTCGGGCTTCGTGGTCTACCGCAAGCCGCTCTGAGCCCGTCGTCCACCGCGACCCCGCGCCTGTGGACGCGCGACGCGCCGGACGCATCGCGAAGGGTGCTCGCGTGTTAACGGGAGGCTCGGGATTTCCCGCGGCGTGCAACCGGAGCGACGATGGCGTTCGGCATCGAGATGGGGCTCGGGCTCGACGGGCAGGGCATCGGCCAGCCGGCCCGCCTCGACCTGGAGGAGCTGCTCGCGACGCGCCTGCTCGTCCAGGGCAATTCCGGCTCGGGCAAGTCGCACCTGCTGCGCCGCCTGCTGGAGCAGAGCGCCGGCCACGTGCAGCAGGTGGTGATCGACCCCGAAGGCGACTTCGTCACTCTCGCTGAGGCGCACGGCCACCTCGTGGTGGACGGAAGCCACGGGGAGGGCGACCTGCAGGCGATCGCCGCGCGGGTGCGCGGGCACCGCGTCTCGGTGGTGCTCGACCTCGAGAGCCTCGACATGGAGGCGCAGATGCGCGCCGCCGCCGCCTTCCTCGGCGGGCTGTTCGAGGCCGAGCGGGCGCATTGGTATCCCTGCCTCGTCGTGGTCGACGAGGCACAGATCTTCGCGCCGGCCGCCGCCGGCGACGTCTCCGACGAGGCCCGCAAGATCGCGCTCGGTGCGATGACCAACCTGATGTGCCGCGGGCGCAAGCGGGGCTTGGCCGGCATCATCGCGACGCAGCGGCTGGCCAAGCTCGCCAAGAACGTCGCGGCCGAGGCCACCAACTTCCTGATGGGGCGCACCTTCCTCGACATCGACATGGCGCGGGCCGCCGACCTGCTCGGCCTCGACCGGCGCGGCGCGGAGCGTTTCCGCGACCTGGCGCGGGGCGAGTTCGTGGCGCTCGGGCCGGCGCTGAGCCGCCGTCCGCTGGCCCTCCGCATCGGTCCGGTCACCACCTCGTCGCGCGCGGCCTCGCCGACCCTGATCCCGCTGCCGCAGGCGGCGGACGCGGACCTGCGCGCCCAGATCCTGGCGCCGGCCGAAGCCGGCTTCGCCTACCCGACGCGGGCGTCGCGGGCGCCGGCGACGCCGCGCGTCAGCCCCGCCGACCTGATGCGGGAGCTCGCCGCCCACCGTCCGGAGCCGGCCGCCGCCCCGCCCGTGCTCGACGAGGCCGAGAACCGGGCCGGCTGCGAGGCGATCCTGCGCGGGCTGGTCGCTGAGCCCGAGGCCGGGCGCCAATCCGTCGCCGTGGTCTACCAGGACTTCCTGGTCCGCTGCCGGATGCGCGGCCTCGACGGCGAGCGCGTCGGGCTCCAGGCCTTCCGCCGCTCCCTGAGCGTGGCACGGGCCGGGATCGATGCGGCGCCCGCCGCGACCGACGGGGACGAACGCTGGACCCAGGCGCAGGGGGCCGCCGCCGGGATGCCGGAGGAGGTCCAGGGCCTGTTCCTGCTGCTGGCGCGGGCGGCGCTCGCGGGCGAGCCCTGTCCCGGCGATGCGGCGCTGGCCCGGGCCATCGGCAGCCGCTCGCCCGGCCGCGCCCGGCGCCTGCTCGGCTACATGGAAAGCCGCAACGCCATCGTCTGCCGCGTGGACTTCTCGAAGAACCGTATCATCGCCCTGCCGGCGCTCGGCTGCGAGACCGCACCGGGCGACCCGAAGGCGGACGTCGCCGAGCCTGCGGCGGCGGACGCCCCCGATCCCGGGGCTAGCTGGGGGCTGTTCGCGGCGGAATGAGGGTTTTGCCGCGAACGCGAGACGCTTGGGGTCAGCCTGCGCTGAGCCGCATCAGCTCCGCGATCAGGGTCCTCGACGACTCCGCAACGCTCAGCCCGTCGGTGACCAAGGTCATGTCGGGGTCGAGCGGCGCCTCGTAGGGCGCCGAGATCCCCGTGAAGTTCGGGATCGTGCCGGCCCGCGCCCTGTCGTACAGGCCCTTCGGGTCGCGCGCCTCGCACACCGCCAGCGAGGTGTCGATGAAGATCTCCAGGAACGGGATGTCGCCCGCGATCTGCCGCGCCGTCGCGCGCTCGGCGCGGAACGGCGAGATCAGCGACACGATCACCACCAGTCCCGCCTCCGCCATCAGGCGCGCGGTCTCGGCCGCCCGCCGGATGTTCTCGGCGCGATCGGCCGCGGTGAACCCGAGGTCGCGGTTGAGGCCGTGGCGCAGGTTGTCGCCGTCGAGCACCATGGCGTGCCGCCCCGCCTCGGTGAGCGAGCGGTCGACGGCGTTGGCGATGCTCGACTTGCCCGCCCCCGACAGCCCGGTGAACCAGGCGATGGCCGGGCGCTGGCTCAGGCTGCGCCAGCGCGTCTCGCGGGGCTGAAGGGTCTGCCAGGTCAGGTTGTCGGCGCGGTGCGACGGGTCGGGCAACGGCACAATCCTCGGGCCAGCTCTCGCATCCCCCCGCCCCCTCGGGGATCCGCTCGCGCGATGCCTAGCCGGAACCGCGTCGGAACGGAACCCGTCGATCACGCTCGCGTGAACGACGGCTCCGCCACCGGGGCGGCCTTGGGGATCGCCCTCGGCCGACCCTCGTCGTCGATCGCGACGAAGGTGAAGGTCGCCGACGTCACCTTCTCGCGCACCTGCGTCCGGAAGCGCCGCGCCCAGGCCTCGACCTCGATCTTCATCGAGGTGCGCCCGACATGCCCGATCCGGGTGTAGACGCAGAGCACGTCGCCGATCCGCACCGGGCGGATGAAGGTCATGGCGTCCAGGGCCACGGTGACCACGCGGCCCTCGGCCCGGTCGACCCCGGCGATGCCGCCGGCCTGGTCCATCTGCGACAGCACCCAGCCGCCGAAGATGTCGCCGTTGGCGTTGGTGTCGGCCGGCATCGCGATGGTGCGCACCGTCAGATCGCCCTGCGGTTCCTCGGCGCTGTCCCGGTCCATGCGGTCCTGTTCCTTGGCGCGAAGCGCACCGACGCGCTCGGGGCGCGGCGCCGATTATGCGCGAACGCCGCGATGTCGAAAGGGGTCAGGGCATCAGGCCGGCGAGTTTCAGGCCGGCCGCCAGGAAGACGGCGGCGGCGCAGACCAGGCATTCGAGCGGGATCGATTGCCAGAGGTCGCGCGCGACCACCTCGCGCGTCGCGATATCGTCCATGGGGCGTTCCTCCCGGGCGGACCGATCTGATGCCGGCCGTCCCGAACGTGAGACCCTACACCGGATCGCGCGCGAACGCAGCCCGTTTGCCCAAGTCATGAAAAAACCCGACGGCCCCAAGGGCCGCCGGGTTCAGACTTCGACGCAGGCTCGCCGTGCGATCAGTAGAAGAACCGACGACGCGGGCCGTAGAAGCGGCGGCCGTAATACGGACGACGGTAGAACGGACGCGGGCCGTAGAAGCGGCGGCCGTAATACGGGCGGCGGTAGAAAGGACGCGGCCCGAACCGGCGACGGTAGAAGTACTGGGCCTTCTCGGCGACCGCGGGGGCGGCTTCCGTCTGAAGGGCGAGGCCGGGGCCGACCGGAGCGGCGGACGCGCCCTGCGGGGCGGCGGCCGCGAAGCCCAGGACGAGCAGGGCGGCCAGCAGGAATTTCCTCATCGCGGATCTCAACTCTTTCGTGGATGGGAGACGTACGAGCGGGGCTTGAGCCCGAGCCGTCGAAACGCACGAACCGCGAAAAGCGTTTCGTCGCGAAAGCCGACTTTCGGTTGTGATCAGGCGATCTGCGTCGTCATGTCGACGACCTTCGCGGTCTCGCTCTGACGGACCAGCGCGATGCCGTGCTCGCAATCCTCGCGGCGCACGTAGCCCTCGCCCGAATCGGCGACGACGTTGCCGTTCTGCGCCCGCAGGCGCCAGCGCCAATGACCCGGCGCATCGCGGTAGATCTCGAATCGCATCGGGGCTGCTCCTGTCTCGATGCCGTCGAGATGGGGCGCGGGACCACCGCCGGCAATGCTCCCGCGCCGGCGGCAGGACACCGGATACGGAAAAGCAGAAGGCCGCCCCGGGCATCCGGGGCGGCCTTCTCGATCAGGTCAGGAAGTGAGCTGGCTCAGGAGCGCGGGCTGCGGTCGAGCCAGCCGATGGCACGGCCCTCGCCGCCGCCGTTGCCGCCGCCGCCGCTGCGCGGACGGTTGTTGGCGGGCTGGCGCGGACGATCGCCGGCGGCGCGCTCGGGGCGCGGGCCGTTGCTCGGGCGCTCGCCCTGCGGGCGGGCGTTGCGGGTGTCGGGCTGGCGGGCGCCGTCGGGACGACCCGGGCCGCGGCCGGCCTCGGCGGTGCGGTTGCCGCCGCCGAACGGGCGGCCCTGGCCGGGACGACCGCCGGGCGCCTGGCCCGGCCGGCCACCGGGACGCTGGCCCGGACGGCCGCCGCCGGGGCGCTGGCCGCGGGTGTCGGGACGGCGCTCCTCGGCCTGGGCGATCTCGGCCGCCTCCTGGCGCGAAGGCGGGGTGAAGCCCTCGGGGAAGGGGGCGACGGGGATGCGCTGGCGGGTGATGCGCTCGATGTCGCGCAGGTACGCCTTCTCCTCGTCGTTGCAGAACGAGATCGCGAGCCCGTCCGCGCCGGCGCGCGCGGTGCGGCCGATGCGGTGGACGTAGCTCTCGGGCACGTTCGGCAGGTCGAAGTTGACGACGTGGCTCACCGCCTCGACGTCGATGCCGCGCGCGGCGATGTCGGTCGCCACCAGCACGCGGCACTGCCCGTCCTTGAAGGCGGCCAGCGCGCGCTCGCGCTGCGGCTGGGACTTGTTGCCGTGGATGGCGGAGGCCGCGGTGCCGACCTTCTCGAGGCCGCGCACGACGCGGTCGGCGCCGTGCTTGGTCCGGGTGAAGACCAGCACGCGCTCGATCTTCGGATCGCGCAGGATGTGGGCGAGCAGCGCCTGCTTGGCGCCGGTATGGGCGAAGATCACCTGCTGCTCGACGCGCTCGGCGGTGGTGGCCACCGGCGTGACGGCGACCTGGACCGGATCGCGCAGGTACTGGTCGGCGAGGCCGGCGATGTTCTTCGGCATGGTCGCCGAGAAGAACAGGCTCTGGCGCTTGGCCGGCAGCATCTTCACGATGCGCTTGAGCGCATGGATGAAGCCGAGGTCGAGCATCTGGTCGGCCTCGTCGAGGACGAGGATCTCGACGCCTTCCAGCGTCAGCGAGCGGCGGTCGACGAGGTCGATCAGCCGGCCCGGGGTGGCGACGAGGATGTCGACGCCCGGCGCCAGCGCCCGCTCCTGGCGGCCGATGGTGACGCCGCCGAACACGACGGTGTTGGTCAGCGGCAGGTGCCGGCCGTAATCGGAGAAGCTCTCGGCGATCTGGTTGGCGAGCTCGCGGGTCGGCGAGAGCACCAGCACCCGGCAGCCGCGACGCGGCGCATGGCGCTTCTCGAGGCTCAGGCGGTGCAGGATCGGCAGAGCGAAGGCGGCGGTCTTGCCGGTGCCGGTCTGGGCGATGCCGCAGAGGTCGCGGCCTTCCATCGCTGGGCGGATCGCCTGCGACTGGATCGGGGTGGGGGTGTGGTAGCCGGCCTCTTCGAGCGCCTTCAGCACGGGCTGGGCGAGGCCGAAATCGGTGAACTGGGTCAAGGTGTTACTTCTCAGGCAGCCGGATCGCGAGCGCGGGCCCGGCTCGTGTCGAGCGGCGCCGCCAAGTACGGAGAGAGGTGCGATCCGTAGAGCAGGAGGCTGCCCGCGTGATGGGGCGGCCCGGGTGCATGCACGTTATGAAGAGAGGGGCCGGACATTCGGAGAGGCGCGATCCGCGCCGTCCCTCGTATCCGTCACGCAGCCCTCTCAAGCGGACCCGTCTGTCGGCCGCTGACGCTGCCCTCGGGCTATGCGCCTTCGCGGTTGCGAAGTCAACGGCCGGTCAACCGTCGCCGCATTGCGGGATGGACGCGGCGCCACGGCCGGTGCAGCGTCCGCCGATGCCGTCCCGTTCCCCCGCCCACCCGCTCGCCCGAGCCATCCCGCACCGGAGCGGATCGGTCCCGTTCCGCGGGCACCGGGCCGTCCGGCCGCCCGGCGGTCGCGGATGATCGCCCACCACACCGCGATCTACGTCGGCTCCCGCGGCTTCGCCGCAGCGATCAACCTCGGTTCGGTCGCGGTGTTCACGCGTCTCGCGCCGCCGGAGAGCTACGGCACCTACCTCTACATCCTGTCCTGGTCGCTGGTGCTCTACGGAGCCACCTGCCAATGGCCGAAATTCGCGTTCTTCGCCCTGTACGACGAGGCGAGCGAGGGCGCGCAGGTCGGCACGGTCCTGCGCATCCTGCTGTGCACGCTGGCGCTGGCGGCGATCGGAAGCGCGCTCGCGGTGGCGCTTCACGTCGTGTCGCCGCGGATCGCGGCGGCGATCGTCGCGCTCGCCTTCGGCACGACCCTGTTCGAGGGCGCCACCGAGATCGCGCGCACACGGCTGCAGGCCGTCGCGGTGGCGATGTCGGTCGTCCTGCGCGGAATCCTGATCCTCGGCCTCGGCAGCGCGGTGCTGATGGTGTCGGGCGACGCCGTCCATCTCGCGCTGGCCGTGGCGACCGCCTACGCGCTGTCGTCGATCCCGGCCGCCGCGACGGTGGTCCCGCTGATGCCCGGCCGCGGCAGCCGGGCGGAGGCGCTGCGCCTCATCGCCTACGGCTGGCCGCTGGTGCTGTCCTTCGGCATCGCGGCTCTGGCCCAGGTGGTCGACCGGCTGATCATCGTGAAGACCGTCGGGCCGGAGCATCTCGGCGCCTACGGCGCGATCGCCGACTTCCTGAAGCAGAGCTTCGTCGTGTTCGGCGAGGCGCTGGCCCTCTCGCTGATCTCGATCGCCAAGCGCGAGGCGCGCGCCGGGGGGATGCCGGCGGCGACCGCGGTGCTGTGCGACGCCGCCCGCGCGATGGCGCTGGTCGCGGCCTTCGGCGCCGCGTTCTACCTCAACTTCGACGGGGTCGTCGTCTCGGTCCTGCTCGGGCCGGACTATCGCGACCAGGCGCGGGCGCTGGCCCCGGTGCTGATCCTGGCCAGCGTGCTGATGATGTTCCGCGCCTACTATTTCGGGCAGATCATCTACTTCACGCAGTCGAGCTGCCTCGAGGCCGTGGCCTCGACGGCGACCCTGGTGACGGTGAGCGTGCTCTCGCTGGCGCTGATCCCGCATCTCGGCGTCGCCGGCGCGGCGATCGCCTTCGCGGCGGGTCAGGCCGCGGCCTGCCTCGTGTTCATCCTCGGGGCGAACCGGCACGGGTCCGGCCTGCCGGCGATGCCGCTTCCGCTGGCCGACATCGCCGGCATCGCGGCGATCGCCGTGGCGACCGGCCTCGTCCCGGCGGCCCTCGCCTGGCTCCCGGGCGGGGAGGGCGCCCCGGCGCAGATCCTGCGCTTCGCCGTGCTGGCCCTCGGCTTCCTCGCGGCCGCGTGGCGCTACGACGTGGTCGGCATCGCCGGCGTGGTGCGGCGACGCCTGCATCGGGTCGCCGGATGAGGGCGGGTGCGACGGCCAGGATGCCGGGCGGGCTGTACGCTGCCCTGCGCCCGCTCGATCCGGCTGCGCCCGGCGTCGCGGCCTGGCGCGCGCTCGGCGCAAAGGCCTGCGTCGCCAACCCGTTCTACGAGGCCGACTACGCGCTGCCGGCGGCCGGGGCCTTCGGCGACGGCGTTCGGCTCCTGATCGTCGCCGACCGCCCGCCGGACGAGCCCGGCGCGCGATGGCTCGCCCTGTGGCCGTTCCGGATCTCGCGCATCCGCTGGGGCCTGCCGCTGCCGGTCCTGATCGGCTGGACGCACGGCTTCTGCCCCTTGGGCATGCCGCTGCTCGACGCCGCCGAGCCCGACCGCGCCCTCGCCGGGCTGCTCGAAGCGCCCAGGGCGCTCGGGCTGCCGCCGCGGCTGCTGCTGCTCAACGCGCCGGCGGATGGCCGCTTCGCGGATCTGCTGGCGGCGCGGACGGGGCGGCGCGATGCCGCCTACTGGGCGCATGCCCGCGGCGCGCTCGACCTCGCCGGCCTGACGCCGGAGGCGCGCACGGGCTATCTCGGCCACGTCAGCGGCAGGAGCCGGCGCAAGCTGCGGCTCGCGCGCGAGCGCCTGGAGGCCGGCGGTGCGGTGGTGCTCGAGACGATCGCCGATCCGGCCGCGCTGATCGACGCGCTCGACGACTACGTCGCCCTCGAGACCGCCGGCTGGAAGGGCCGGGCCGGGACCGCCCTCGGCCAGCGCCCGGCCGAGGCCGCGTTCCTGCGCGGGATGGTCGCCGGGTTCGGCGCCCAGGGCCGGATCCGGATCCTGCGCCTGCGCCGCGATCGCCGCACGCTCGCCGCCGCGATCCTTCCGCGAAGCGGTCACGAGGATTTCGTCCTGAAGATCTCCTACGACGAGGCGGAGGCCGCCGCCGCGCCGGGCGTCCAGCTCGTCCATCGCCTCACCGAGGCCGCGCTGCGGGACGGCGCGATCGCGCGGATCGATTCCTGCGCCGCCCCGGACTACCGCCTCGCCGAGATGTTCTGGACCGGGCGCCGGGCGATCGCGCACCGGTTGGTCGAGGCCTCGCCCGACCCGCTCTTCCCGCTCGCGGCCGCGCTGGAGCGTGCCCGCGAGCGCTATGCCAAGTGGCGGGCCCGTTAGAGCGTTGCGGCGGCGGCGCATTGCCTCCAGGGTCGTGCGGTCCAGTTTGCCACGGCAAGAGATTCGAAGCTCGACCGGGAGGATCCGATTTCCAACGCCCCTGCCGCCCGCTCCGCCGATCCGTCCGAGAAGCCGGATCGCCACGCCCCGAAGCCGCCCGAGCTGATGTCGCCCTGGCGCACGGATGCGCGCGTCGCGCTCCAGGCCGAGGCCCGCGCCTTCGCCCGCGACGTGGTGATGCCGCTCGCCGACGCGCTCGACCCGCAGAAGGCCGAGATGCCGCGCTCGCTCATCGCCGCGATGGCCGAGAAGGGCTGGTTCGGCCTGACGATCCCGGCCGAGCACGGCGGCATGGGGCTCGGGGTGTTCGAGTACTGCCTCGTCTCGGAGGAACTCGCGCGGGCGTGGCTCTCGGTCGGCAGCATCCTGGCGCGGGGGCAGGGGCTCGGCACGCAGGTGCTCGACGACGCCCGCCGCGCCGACCTGCTGGCGCGGTCGGCGCGGGGCGAATGGATCGGCGGCATCGCCCTCTCCGAGCCGGGAGCCGGCTCGGACCTGGCCGGCGTGCAGACGCGGGCGGTGCGCGAGGGCGACCATTGGGTGCTGACCGGGACCAAGCGCTGGGCGGGCTTCGCGCGCGCGGCCGACTTCATCGAGGTTCTGGCCCGGACCCGCGATCCGGAGCCCGGCGAATCGCGCTCGGCCGGGCTCGAGCCGTTCCTCGTGGTCAAGCCGCCGGGCGAGTTCCCCGAGGGCATGACCGGGCACGTCATCGACAAGATCGGCTATCACGGCTTTCTGACGTTCCAGCTCGAGCTCGACGGGGTGCGCGTCCCCGAGAGCGACCGCCTCACCGGCCTCTACGGCGACGGCGGCGCGGACGCGGATTCCGGCGGCTTCGCCTCGGTGCAGCGCGGCCTCAACATCGCCCGCGTCCACACCGCGGCCCGCGCCGTCGGCGTCGCGCGCGCGGCGGTCGAGGACACCCAGGCTTACCTTCAGGAGCGCGTGCAGTTCGGCCACCCGATCGGCGACTTCCAGGCGCTGCGCTTCGCGCTCGCCGACATGGCGGCCGAGGTGGCGCAGGCGCGCGCCTTCTGGTGCCAGGTCGCCCATCTCCTCGACCAGGGCGAGGCGGCCGAGAGCGAGTCTGCCATGGTGAAGCTGCTGGCCACCGAGATGGCGGTGCGCGTCACCAACCAGGCGATGCAGCTCCACGGCGGCAACGGCTACACCACCGAGCGGCGGGTCGAGCGCTACTGGCGCGACGCGCGGCTGACGACGATCTTCGAGGGCACCAGCGAGATCCAGCGCCGCATCATCAGCGACCGGATGCTGCCGAAAGCCTGACGCCCGCACGGCGACCGCCCGCCCCCGCACGCGTGTGCGAGGCGCGACCGTCGGCGAGGCGGCCTGCCGGACGCGCTTGCGGCGGGCGGACGCCCTTTTGTGCGCGGGGACGACAACATCGAACTCGCCGACGCCGACGGCTCCGTCGGCGTCCGGGCGTCCAGGGGTGCGTTCCGGGGCCTCGTCGAGGATCGGCCGCGAGACGTTTCGCAACGATGCGGTGGTGCAGGGCCCCCAGCGCGGTGCCGGCCATCGCGGACCGCGATCGATCGGGCGCGCCTGTCATGAATGCCGGCTCGGGACATTCTCGCCCCTGCAATCGTTTGCGGGACGACGCTCGCGCGTGACCTGAAACCCGCCGCGCGCTGCCGCTCACCCTCAGGGTTGGGCTGCCGGTGCCCGCTCGCCGGCGCGGGCCCGGGCCAGGGTCCGGCCGAGGCGCTGGGCCATCTGGTCGCGCAGGGCCTCGGCGACCTCGATGTCGACGAGCCGCCAGGTCCAGCCGCGCAGGCGCAGGCGCACCCGCAGCTGCTGCGCCCGCGGCGCGTCCGGCGGGATCGCGATCACGGCGGTGCGGAAGCCGCGCATCTCCGAGGCGATCCAGAACGGAAACACCCGCCCGATGCGATCGAGCCTGAGCCCGGACGGCTTCACCCCCTCGGGACGCGGGATGTCGAGGCTCTGCGGCCAGCCGTCGTCGAGCAGGTCGAGCACGGTCTCGGGCGTCACCATCGATTCCGCGAGCGCCAGCGCCACGCCGACCGCCGCCTCGTTGAGGCGCTGGCGATCCTTGGCATCGAGGGTCGGATCGTTGTCCGACGCCGAGCGCAGGGCGGCGGTGGTCTGCCGGACCAGCGACAGCCGCAGCGTGCGAAAGTTGGCATGCTGCTGGACGAACGCGACGTCGTGCGCCCTCACCGCCCGCGCGAAGTCGTAGAGCGTCCAGAGCGGCGTCAGGGTGAAGGCGAACCAGCCGAGCACCGCGACGAGGGGAAACACCCACCAGCGCATCGCCCAGCCTATCGCCCGGCCGCCGCGCTCACGCGCCGACCGACCACGCGTGCAGCGGCGCGAAGGCCGCGACGACGCCCTCGTAGACCGGCCGCTTGAACGGCACGATCAGCCCCGGCAGCTCCGCGAACGGCACCCAGCGCCACGCGTCGAACTCGGCCTTGTGGGCACCGCCGCCGGGATGTTCGACGTCGATCGCGTCGTCGTCCCCGAGGAACCCGAAGGCGAACCAGCGCTGCGTCTGACCGCGGTAGCGGCCGCGCCAGGCCTGCTTTCGCACATCGGGCGGCAAATCGTAGGACAGCCAATCCGGCGCCTCGGCGAGCAGCCGGACCGAGGCCGCGCCGACGTTGGTCTCCTCGTGAAGCTCGCGCAGGGCTGCGGCCTGCGGCGCCTCACCGTCGTCGATCCCGCCCTGCGGCATCTGCCAGGCGAGGTCGCCCGCGACGTGCTCGGGGCCGGCCTCCGGCTTGCGGCGACCGACGAAGACGAGCCCGGCGCGGTTGATCAGGGTGACCCCGACGCAGGGGCGATAGGGCAGGCTCTCGCCCGGATCGCGGGATTCGGTGTCGCTCTTCATCGGCCGCGACCATAGGGAGGGCCAACCGGCGCGGCAACGTCGGGAAACACGATATCGGCAGCGCCCGATCGCGGCAGCCGCCGGGCTCAGTCCGCCTTCGTCACCCGCACCGCCTTCGCGCCGCGGAGCGCCACGCTCGCCGGCACGAGGCGGATGCCGCGGCCCTCGAGCTCGCGACTCCAGCGCGCGATGCGCTCGATCGTCATCGGCTGGGCGCTGCCCGAGGCGAGGGCGAAGCCGTTGGCGCGGGCCTGCGCTTCGAGCCGGGCGAGCTCGCGATCGATCGCCTCCGGGCGCGGCACCGCGTCGAGGACGATCTCGGCGCGGGCCGCCGGCACCTTGGTCTTGCCGAGCAGGTCCGCGGGCACGCCGCGCGCGTTGGTGCCGTCGTCGAGGAAGCCGAGCCCGCGGGCGGCGATGTCGCGCAGGACCGGCTCGAACGCGACCGCGTCGGCCATGAACTTGGCTCCCATGAAGTTCGTGACGCCGACATAGCCCGAGAACCGGCTCATCACCCAGGCGAGGCGGTCGGCGTTCTCGGATCCCTTGGCGGCGGTGAGCAGGCCCTGCGGGCCGGGATCGCTGTCGGGGTAGTCGAACGGCTCCATCGGCGCTTGGAGCAGGATCTCGTGGCCGAAGGCGCGGGCCCGCGCCGCGCTGCGCTCGGCATCGGCGCCGTAGGGGGAGAAGGCGAGGCTGACGGCGGGCGGCAGCTTGACGATCGCGCTCGCGGTGGCGGCCTGGCCGACGCCGAGGCCGGTGAGCAGGATCGCGATGCGCGGCCCGCTGCCGGGCTCCTCGGAGCGTGCGTAGACGTCGAGCGGGCGGATGCGGCCGTCGCCGAGCTTGGGCAGGACGCCGTGGCGGCCACGCTCGGTCAGGCGCGGGTCGGGGGCGGGCGCGAGCTTGGGCGCGTCGGCCTGGGGCACGCGGATCACCACCGCCTCGGCCGGCGCGGCCGACCCGCCGGCCCGCACCACGGTGACGCCGGAGGCCGACTCGACCTCGACGGCGCTGCTCTGGAGCTTCGATGCCGGCGCCGGCTCGTTCGCGGCGGCGGCCTCCGGCGACGGGGGACGCCCGGCGGCGGGCATCGTCTCGCGGACGACGATGGCGACCTGGACCCGCGGCTCGCCCGCCTTCGGGTCGCCGAGCAGGAGCACGAGGCCGAGCACCGCCAGGCCGAGGCCGCCGAGACCGGCCGCGACGGCGCGCGGAGACCGGCCGAGGGTCGCGAGGCGCGCGCGCAGGCGTGCCAGCGCGGCCTTCGGGCCGGGGGCGGGGACGTCGACCCCGAGGGGACGCGTCAGGATATCGTCGGACGAGTCGGTCACTGGCCCTCGGAACTGGCGGGGCCGCCGGAGAATCGCCGGTCGCGGCAAGGCAGCCCCGCCGTCATTGCCGGCCGCCATGGTTAATTTTTCGTAAGAGCGGCCTTCGGTCCTAGAGCCTGTTCCGTGATCACCGGATCACGGAACAAGCTCGCTCTCGTTGTGTGGTCGCGCTCTCGTCACGCGAGCCGGCATCCGCCGCGCTCGAAACGGCTCGCAACGCGCGCACGGGCGCCATGCGAAGAACCCCGCCCGGCACGCGCCGGACGGGGTTCTCGCCGTGTCGTCGATCCCGGACAGGATCAGTTCGGCATCGTCGGCTTCTGGGCGTTCGCGGCGCCCTTCTGGATGCCGTGCAGGAAGTCGACGGCGGCGGTGAGCTGCTTGTCCTTGGCGGGATCCGGCGGGACGTAGGCCGACGAGCCGCCGCGCTCCTCGACGTCCTTCTGCTTGAGGTGACCCTTCAGGCCGGCCTCGCCCTTGGTCTCGTCCTTGCCCTTGAGCTCGTCCGGGACCTCCTGCAGCACCTCGACGTCGGGCTCGATGCCCTTGGCCTGGATCGAGCGGCCGGACGGCGTGTAGTAGCGCGCCGTGGTGAGGCGCAGCGCGCCCGAGCCGCCGAGCGGGATGATCGACTGCACCGAGCCCTTGCCGAACGAGCGCGTGCCGAGGATGGTCGCGCGCTTGTGATCCTGCAGGGCGCCGGCGACGATCTCGGAGGCCGAGGCCGCGCCGCCGTTGACGAGCACCACCACCGGCTTGCCCTTGGTGATGTCGCCGGCCTTGGCCGAGAAGCGCTGGGTCTCGTCCGGGTTGCGGCCGCGGGTCGAGACGATCTCGCCGCGGTCGAGGAACGCGTCGGAGACCATCACCGCCTGGTCGAGCAGGCCGCCCGGGTTGTTGCGCAGGTCGATCACGTAGCCCTTGATCTTGTCCTGCCCGATGTCGGTCGAGAGCTTGTCCACGGCAGCCTTGAGGCCGTCGTAGGTCTGCTCGTTGAACTGCGTCAGGCGGATGTAGCCGATGTCGGCCCCCTCGACGCGCGAGCGCACGGGCTTGATCTTGATCACGTCGCGGTTGAGCGTGACCTCGATCGGGTCCTTGGCCTCCTTGCGGGTGATCTTGAGCTTCACCGGCGAGTTCACCGGGCCGCGCATCTTGTCGACCGCCTGGTTCAGGGTCAGGCCCTGGACCTGGTCGTCGTCGATCTGGGTGATGATGTCGTTCGAGAGCAGCCCCGCCTTCGAGGCCGGGGTGTCGTCGATCGGGGTCACGACCTTGATCAGGCCGTCCTCCATCGTGACCTCGATGCCGAGCCCGCCGAACTCGCCGCGGGTCGTGGTCTGCATGTCGCGGAACGCCTTGGCGTCCATGTAGCTCGAATGCGGGTCGAGCGAGGTCAGCATGCCGTTGACGGCCGCCTCGATCATCTTCGCCTCGTCGGGCTTCTCGACGTAATCGGTGCGAACCTTCTCGAACACGTCGCCGAACAGGCTGAGCTGGCGGTAGGTCTCGGCGGAGGCCGCCACGGCGCGCGGACCCGACAGGAAGTCAGTCTGCGTCGCGACCATCGACGTGCCTGCTCCCAGGAACGCGCCGAGCATGATGAGGGACGTCTTGCGCATTATCCGCGAACCTTCTCGCTGGGGCTTTTCGCCCACCAAGGCTCCGGATCGATGGAGCCGCCGTCCTTCTTGAATTCCACGTACAGGATCGGATCGCTGCCGTCGCCGCTCATCACCGGCTGGACCGCACTTCCCTCGCCCATGTTACCGACCGGCTCGCCCGCGAGCACGAATTGGCCGACCTCGACCGAGATCTGGTCCATCCCGGCCAGCAGAAGATAGTAGCCATCGCCGGCGTTGATGATCAAGAGTCGTCCGTAGGACCGGAACGGCCCGGCGAACTGCACCCAGCCGTCGGCGGGAGAGGACACCACGGCCTTCGCGCGGGTGGCGAGCGAAATGCCGCGCGTCATCCCGCCGTTGCCGTCGGGCTGGTTGAAGCCGCGCAGCAAGCGGCCGCTGACCGGGCGCGGCACGTCCCCCCGGGCGTCGACGAACTTCACCTTCGGGGCGAGCTTAGCGGGGTCGCGGATGCCGGCTGCGGCGAAACGCTCCTGCGTCGCCTTCGCCTCGCGCTGCTCGGCCGCCTTGGCCTCGTCGGCGGAGCGCTTGGCGGTGGCGACCTCGCCCTCGATGCGGTCGAGGAGGTCCTTCAGGCTCCGGGCCTCCTTGGCGAGGTCGGCCGCACGGCTCCGCTCGGCGGCGAGCCCGGTCTCGACCTCCGCCTGCCGGGTCCTCCGCGCGGCGACGAGGGCCGCGAGGCGCTGCTGCTCGCGCGCCCAGCCGGCGAGGTCGTTCTGCAGGCCCTGCCGGTCGGCGGCGATCAGGCCGCGCAGGCGCACGAGCTCGGCGAGGTCGGCGGCCAGCGTGTCCACCTCGCCGCGCATCTCGGGCACGATCGCCCCGAGCAGCATCGAGGTGCGGATCACCGCCAGAACGTCTTCCGGGTTGACCAGCACCGCCGGCGGCGGGCGCCGGCCCATGCGCTGGAGCGCCGCCAGGATCTCGGCGATCACCCCGCGGCGGGCCTCGAGCGAGCGGCGGATGGCGGCCTCGCTGCCCGACAGCGTCTTGAGGCGCTCCTCCAAACGGCTCATCCGGTCCTCGGTGGCCTGGGACTGCCGGCCGGCATCGAGGAGCGCCGCGTCGAGCTTGGCCCGGTCGCCGCCGATGCTGGCGATCTCGGACTCGAACTGCGCCTTGGCGCCCACGCTCGCGGCGAGCGCATCCTGCACCCGCTTGAGGTTGTCCGCGCGGCGGTCGCGCTCGTCGATGGCGCGCTGGATGCGCTCGGCCTCGGTGACGGGCGCCGCCGCGTCCTGGGCCCGCGGACGGGCCGCGGGCAGGGCGGCGAGGGCTGCGGCGAGGACGCCCGTGGCGACCAGCCTCGTGAGGACCAGCGTCATGGCGTGCGTTTGCCGGCTCCGTTCATCAGCGCAGGTCTCATCCAGCATTGCGGCGCACGCGAGGCATTCACCCGTCGGGATCGTCGCGATGATACGGGTGGCCCGCCAGGATCGTGAGGGCGCGGTAGAGCTGCTCGAGCGCCAGCACGCGCACGATGCCGTGAGGCAGCGTCGCGGCACCGAAGGACAGGGTGAGGTCGGCCCGGGCCCGGACGGCGGCATCGAGCCCGTCGGCCCCGCCGATGGCGACCACCAGGGCCGGGCGCCCGGCATCGCGCCAGTCGCGGATGCGCTCGGCGACGCGCTCGCTCGGCAGGTCGGCGCGGCCGCGCTCGTCGTAGGCGACGAGGACGCCGCCGGCCGGCACCTGGGCGAGCAGCCCGGACGCCTCCTCGGCGCAGCGGTCGGGGGCGCGCCGCGCACGGCTCTCGACCATCTCGGCGATGTCGCAGGCGGGGAAGCCGAGGCCGCGACCGAGCTGGGCCGCACGCTCGCGGTAGCGCGCGGTCAGGTCCCGCTCGGGCCCGTTCTTGAGGCGCCCGATCGCGGCGACGAGGAGGCGCAACGGGTCGGCGTTCAGTCGGCGGAGACGCCCGAGGGGCGGTCGGAGCCCCACATCTTCTCGAGGTTGTAGAAGCCGCGCACCTCGGGCCTGAAGATGTGGACGAGGATGTCGCCGGCATCGATCAGCACCCAGTCGCAGGCCGGCATGCCCTCGACGCGGGCGGTGCCGAAGGACTTGGCCTTCATCTCCTGCGTGATGTGGTCGGCGATCGAGCCGACGTGACGCTGCGACCGTCCGGAGGCGATGATCATCGTGTCGGCGATCGAGGTCTTGCCGGCGAGATCGATGGCGATCGTCTCCTCGGCCTTCATCTCGTCGAGGCACCCGAGCACGAGCGTCCTCAGGTCTTCGACCCTGGCCAGGGCGGCGGTCTCGGAACCCTGGGTTCCCGTGTGGAGCGACTCGGACAGCGTCCTGATTCCTCGGATATCGGCAGTGGCGACGCGCGCCTGCGTTGAACCGACGACTTTGGCCGGTTCCGGGCGGTAATTCAAGGTTCCCCGGTGCCGCTCCGCGCATCGCGGATCTGCGTCGAGGAGAGATGCGAGCGCGGGCCGTGCAGGAACACCCAGGCCGGGGGCGCCATGCCCGGCAGGGCGGAGGCGTCCGATTCCGGGATGCGGGCGGCGGAGAACCGTCGGGCGGCCCACGCGCTCGGCGCGCTGAGGGTGTGGCCGGGGCGGTCGATCACCGCGACCGGCATCAGGCCCATGATCTCGGCCGAGCCCTTCCAGCGATGGAAGCTCGCCAGCGAATCGGCCCCCATGATCCAGACGAAGCGGATGCCCGGCCGCCGCCGCACCAGCCAGCGCAGGGTGTCGCGGGTGAAGCGGGCGCCGATCGCCGCCTCGAACCCAGTGACCGCGATCCGCGGATCGCCCTTCGCCACCGCGGCGGCCTGCGCGCAGCGCTCGGAGAGCGGCGCGATCGGCCGCCCGCGCTTCAGCGGGTTTCCGGGCGTGACCAGCCACCACACCCGGTCGAGGCGCAGGCGGCGCAGCGCCATGGTGCCAACATGCAGGTGGCCGGCATGCGCCGGGTTGAACGAGCCACCGTACAAGCCGATCCGCATCCCCGGCGACGCGGGCGGCAGCGCGCCCTCACGCAACGGCGCGGATCACGGCAGGCGAGACCGCGCCGCTCACGGGCGCGTCTGGCCGCTGCCGTGGACCCGGTACTTGAAGGTGGTGAGCTGCTCCACGCCGACCGGGCCGCGGGCATGCATGCGGCCGGTGGCGATGCCGATCTCGGCGCCGAAGCCGAACTCGCCGCCATCGGCGAACTGGGTCGAGGCGTTGTGCACCACGATCGCGGAATCGACCTCCGCGAGGAAGCGGACGGCCTCGTCGCCGTCCTCGGTGACGATCGCGTCGGTGTGGTGCGAGCCGTAGGTCTCGATGTGCTCGATCGCCGCCTCGAGCCCGTCGACGACGCGGACCGAGATGATCGCGTCGAGGTACTCGGTGCGCCAGTCGGCCTCGGTCGCCGCCGTGACGCGACCGTCCACCGCCTGCACGTCGGCGTCGCCGCGCACCGCGCAGCTGGCGTCGAGCAGGGCGGCGACGAGGGGGGCGAGATGGGTGCCGGCGCAGGCGCGGTCGACCAGCAGCGTCTCGGTGGCGCCGCAGATGCCGGTGCGCCGCATCTTGCTGTTGAGCAGGATGGTCCGGGCCATGCCGAGGTCGGCGGCGGCTGCGACGTAGACGTGGCAGATGCCGTCGAGGTGGGCGAAGACCGGGACCCGCGCCTCGGCGTGGACGCGCTCGACCAGGCCGCGCCCGCCGCGGGGCACGATCACGTCGATGCAGCCGTCGAGACCGGCGAGCATCGCGCCGACCGCGGCGCGGTCCTTCGTCGGCACGATCTGGATCGCGTCCGCGGGCAGGCCGGTGGCCTCGAGCCCGGCGCGCATCGCCTCGGCGATGGCCATGGCGCTGCGGTGGCTGTCCGAGCCGGCGCGCAGGATCGCGGCGTTGCCGGCCTTGAGGCAGAGCGCGCCGGCATCGGCGGTGACGTTCGGGCGGCTCTCGAAGATCACGCCAACGACGCCGAGCGGCACGGCGATTCGCTCGATCAGCAGGCCGTTCGGGCGCTCGAAGGCCGCGACCTGGCGCCCGACGGGGTCGGCTAGCGCGCCGATCTTCTCGACCGCGTCGGCGATCGCCGCGAGGCGGCCCTCGTCGAGGGTCAGCCGGTCGATCAGCGCCTGGCTCTGCCCGGCGGCCTTCGCGGCGGCGACGTCGCGGGCGTTCTCGCGCAGGATGACGGCGCGGTCGGCGCGCAGGCGCTCGGCGATGGCCCGCAACGCCACGTCCTTGGTCTCGGCCGAGGCCAGCGCCAGCTTGCGGCCGGCGGCGCGGGCGCGCCGGCCGATGCCGTTCATCTGCTCGGCGAGGTCGTCGGCCGACGCGAAGCCGGATCGCATGTTCAGGACTGGCACGGGCATCATCCCAGGTCGGCGGCCTTCCCCGAGCCGCCTACGAAGCTGCGACTTATCTGCATCCTCGGGCAGCACGAAACAAGCGCCGCGGCAAAGATCGGAACGTTTCGAAAGCGCTCGTATCCAGTCATGGACGCTGCGCGACCGGTTCTAGAACATCGCTAAGTCGTCGCGATGCACCATCCAGGCCCGTCCCGGATAGGTGAGCAGGTCGGCGATCTGCGTGCTGGGGCGCCCCTGGATCAGCGCCGCCTCCGTGCTGTCGTAGCCGACGAGGCCGCGGCCCAGCACCCGCCCGGCGCGGTCGCGGATCAGCACGGCGTCGCCCCGGCCGAAGCTGCCCTCGACGCCGCAGACGCCGACCGGCAGCAGGCTCGCCCCACCGTCGAGCGCGCGCGCCGCGCCGTCGTCGATCACCAGGGTGCCGCGCGGCTCGAGCGACCCGGCGATCCAGGTTTTCCGCGCTGCGGTGGGCGTGGAACCGGACAGGAACCAGGTGCAGCGGCCGCCCGCGACGACGCTGCGGAGCGGGTTCTTCTCGCGGCCGTCGGCGATGATCATGTGGGTCCCGCCCGACACCGCGATCTTGGCGGCCTCGACCTTGGTCCGCATGCCGCCCCGCGACAGCTCCGAGGCGGGACCGCCGGCCATCGCCTCGATCTCGGGCGTGATCCGCTCGACCACGGCCAGGTGGCGCGCGTCCGGATCGGCATTCGGGGGGGCGGTGTAGAGGCCGTCGATGTCGGAGAACAGCACCAGCACGTCGGCGCCGATCATCGTGGCGACGCGGGCCGCGAGCCGGTCGTTGTCGCCGTAGCGGATCTCGGAGGTCGCCACCGTGTCGTTCTCGTTGACCACCGGGACCGCGCGCATCTCCAGGAGCTTGAGCACGGTCGCTCGCGCGTTGAGGTAGCGGCGGCGCTCCTCGGTGTCCTGCGGCGTCACCAGGATCTGCCCGGCGACGATGCCGTGGTGGCCCAGCGCCTCGGCCCAGTGCCGCGCCAGCGCGATCTGCCCGACCGAGGCCGCGCCCTGGCTCTCCTCCAGCCGCAGGGCCCCCGGCGCGAAGCCGAGCACGGTGCGCCCGAGCGCGATGCTGCCCGAGGACACCACCAGCACGTCGACCCCGCGGGCATGCAGGTCGGCGATGTCCTCGGCGAGCGCCGCGAGCCAGGCGTGCCGCAGCCGGCCGCGGGCGCGGTCCACCAGCAGGGCCGAGCCGACCTTGATGACGACGCGGCGGAATTGATCGAGGGAGGGGGTCATGACGCCGGGACGTAAGCTGGGACGAGGTCGGTGTGGACGAAGTCGTCGCCCTTGAACAGGAGGGGCGCATCGTGGGCTTTGGAGACGGCGTAGGATTGGCAGTCGGCGAAGTTCAACCGCGCCGGATGCCCTTGTCCCTTCCCGAAGCGCTGGAAGGCATCGGATGCCATGCGGTACATCTGGAGCGTGAAGGCGACCGGCTGCACCGTGGTCCGCAGGATCAGGACCTCCAAAAAATCCTCGGCAAAACCCGGCATCAGCGAGCCCAGCACGATCCTGGCCTCGAGCAACGTCGGGGTTCCGATGATCGCCCGATTCTTGGCGACCAGCGTGTCGAAACGCTCGCCTTCAGGGTCTTCCATCGCAATCGCGACGATCGCCGAGGTGTCGAGCGCGATCATACCGGCAGGCCGTACTCGTCGTAGAGGTAATCATGATCGGTGGGGACGTTCGCGATGCGATGTGCCCGCGCCTCGCGGACCAGCGCTCGGATCACGTCCCGTTCGGCACGTTGCGTCGGTGTCAGGTCATCGTTGACCGTCGCGACGCGGCGGTCGAGCTCTCGCAACGCCGTGACCACCGCCTCGTCGACCGTGGTGCCGGCGCGCTCCGCGAGTTCATGCGCAAGAGCGAAGGCTTCGTCGTTCATGACGATCAGCGCTTCCGTCATCGAAACCTCCACAGGTTCAACAACCTCGGGCGATGCTAACCGACCCGATCACCCCCGTCATCACGGCTGCCAGGCCGCCTCGGGCACCCGATCGGCCTCGGCGGCGGCATCCATCTCGCCCTGGAGCGCACGCAGCGCCTCCGGCACGCCCTGGCCCGAGGCCGAGGACAGGACGAGCGGCTTGCGCTTGGCGGCGCGCTTCAGGCGGGCGACCTGCTCCTTCAGGGTGTCGGCATCGATCGCGTCGGCCTTGGAGAGCGCCACGATCTCGGGCTTGCCGGCGAGGTCCTCGCCGTAGGCCTCCAGCTCGTGCCGGACCATCTTGTAGGCCTTGCCGGCATGCTCGCAGGTGGCGTCGACGAGGTGCAGCAGCACCCGGCAGCGCTCGACATGGGCCAGGAACCGGTCGCCGAGGCCTACGCCCTCGTGTGCGCCCTCGATCAGCCCGGGGATGTCGGCGAGCACGAACTCGCGGGCATCCGAGCGCACGACGCCGAGCCCCGGATGCAGGGTGGTGAAGGGATAGTCGGCGATCTTCGGCTTGGCCGAGGTCACGGTCGCCAGGAAGGTCGACTTGCCGGCGTTCGGCAGCCCGACGAGGCCGGCATCCGCGATGAGCTTGAGGCGCAGCCAGATCCACTGCTCGGTGCCTTCCAGACCCGGATTGGCGTGCTTCGGGGCGCGGTTGGTCGAGGTGGTGAAGTAGGCGTTGCCGAAGCCGCCGTTGCCGCCCTTGGCGAGCCGGACCCGCTGGCCGACCTGGGTCATGTCGGCGATCAGGTGCTCGCCGTCGACCGCCAGGATCTGGGTTCCGGCCGGCACCTTCAGCACCACGTCGGCGCCGTTGGCGCCGTGGCGGTTCGAGCCCATGCCGTGCTCGCCCTTCCGCGCCTTGAAGTGCTGCTGGTAGCGATAGTCGATCAGCGTGTTCAGGCCCTCGACGCACTCGACCCAGACGTCGCCGCCGCGCCCGCCGTCGCCGCCGTTGGGGCCGCCGAACTCGATGAACTTCTCGCGCCGGAACGCGACGCATCCCGCGCCCCCGTCGCCGGAACGGACATAGACCTTGGCTTCGTCGAGGAATTTCACGGTGTCGCTCGTCTTCATGTCGGGGCGCGGGCCACCGGCCCGCCCCGTCTCGTTCACGCCGCGGCGATGCGGCCCCGTCCATCGGCGTCGCGCACGCTGCGCAGCTCCGCCGCGAACCCCGTCGCTTCGGCCTTGGGCCGAGACGGCGAGGGATCGATTCCGATCGATCCGTCCGGCGACGTCAAGGGCGCCGGGCCGATCGCTTCGTCAGGCTGCCCGGTCGCAGCCGGAGACCCCGAACCGGGCCGACCACGCGGCGCGGTCGAGCCGGAAGCGATCGGATGTCAGGTCGCAGCCGCGGACGGGGACATAATCCGTCGCCGTTCCCGTGCGGACGAAGCCGACCTTCTCCAGCACCCTGCGCGACGCCGGGTTCTCCACCCGCGCATCCGCCGACAGCACCGAGCCGCCGGCATAGGCGAAGTAGGCGTGAACCATCGCCTCGGCGGCCTCGGTGGCGAGGCCGCGGCCCCAGAAGGGCCGGCCGAGCCAGTAGCCGAGGCGGGCCCCCTCCGTCGCCGCGTCGGCGCGGATGCCGACGAACCCGACGAGGCCGTCCGGGTCGGACCGGAGCGAGACCGCCATCGCCAGGCCCTCGCCGGCGGCGTTGCAGCGCCGCGCCTCCAGCACGAAGGTCTCGGTCTCCATCCGGTCGATCGGGTGGCGGATCCGCGCCGTCATCTCGGCCACCGCCCGGTCGCCCGCGAGCCGCACGATCGCGTCCACGTCCTTGGCGCGCGGCCAGCGCAGCCACAGGCTGCGGGTCTCGATCCGGAAGACGTCGTCGCGGGTCAGATCGGGGAACATCGTTCGGGCTCCTCCGCCGCGATCCTCCGTAGCGGAGGACCGTTGCGCTGAGACGACGAAAGGGAGGATGGCGCCCCATCCTCCCCCGCGTCTTCCGTTCGACCCCCCGGCCTCGTGGCCAGGATGCGAGAAACAGATCCGCCGGTTCGGTGTGGGACACCGGCGGGGCCTGCTTCGCCTGTTCGAGGCGCCCGCCGTCTACTCTGCCGCTTGCGCGAGCGGCACCACCGCCACGAAGGCGCGGCCGCGCTTGGTCTGGAACTCCACGCGACCCTCGGTCAGCGCGAACAGGGTGTGATCCTTGCCCATGCCGACATTGGTGCCGGGGTGCCACTTGGTGCCGCGCTGGCGCACGATGATGTTGCCCGGAATCACGGCTTCCGAGCCGAACTTCTTCACGCCGAGGCGCTGGCCGGCCGAGTCGCGGCCGTTGCGGGACGAGCCGCCTGCTTTTTTGTGTGCCATGGTTCAGTCTTTCGAATGACGTGGGATCGGAACGTGCGGATCGCGTGGGGGCGGGGTCGCCCTTACGCGCTCTTCGAACCGGCCGAGAGGCCGGTGATGCGCACGACCGTGTGGTGCTGGCGGTGGCCGCGCTTGCGCCGCGAGTTCTGCCGGCGGCGCTTCTTGAAGGCGATGACCTTCTTGTCGCGACCGTGGGAGACGATCTCGCCGGTGACGCTGAAGCCCGACAGGAGCGGCGCGCCGACCTGGGTCGCGTCGCCGTCGGTGAACAGCAGGACCTCGCCGAAGGTCACGGCGGAGCCTTCGTCGCCTTCGAGGCTGGCGATGGTGATGGTGTCGTTCTCGGCAACGCGATACTGCTTGCCGCCCGTCTTGATGACTGCGAACATCGTCTCTCTCGTGGTTCGAACGGCCTCCGGGACGCGCCCTGGACCGACTTCTTATGCATTCGTCGCGATCCGCCCGAAGGGCCGCCGCAACGCGAAACGCACGGCCTTCTGCGAGGAAGCCGCGCGTTGTGCCCGGTGGATAGGGGATCGGCACGCGATCTGTCAAGGATTTGCGGGGGCGAATGCTTGCCCGCATCGCCCTCGAAGAGCGCGCCGCGAGCCCTTCCGAGCCGAGGTGGCGACGCCGGGCGGGAGCGGCGCCCCTCGGGCGTCAGCGCATCGCCTGGATGATCGCCGGGCTGATGATCACCACGAACAGCACCGGCAGGAAGAACAGGATCATCGGCACGGTCAGCTTCGGCGGCAGCGAGGCCGCCTTCTTCTCGGCCTCGTTCATGCGCTGGTCGCGGCTCTCCTGCGCGAGCACGCGCAGCGCTTGGCCGATCGGGGTGCCGTAGCGCTCGGCCTGGATCAGCGCCGTGACGACGGCCTTCACCGGCTCGAGGCCGACGCGCATCGCGAGGTTCTCGTAGGCCTGCCGGCGATCGGGCAGGAACGACATCTCGGCGGTCATCAGGGCGAGCTCCTCCGCCAGCACCACCGAGGTGGCGGCGATCTCGGTGCTGACCTTCCGGAAGGCGTGCTCGATCGCCATGCCCGATTCGACGCAGATCAGCGTCAGGTCGAGGGCATCGGGCCAGGCGAGCTTGATCTCGGCCTTGCGCTTGTTCGACTTGTTGACGAGGTAGAGTTCCGGCGCCTTGATGCCTCCGTAGGCGCAGGCGATGACGATGCCGAGGCGCATCAGGTAGGGCTGGTCCAGCGCCTCCAGCACGAACAGGTAGAACAGCGAGCCCAGCGTCGCCGAGATCGGCATGACCAGGCGGAAGAACAGGAACGTCGTCTCGGATTGCTGGCCGCGATAGCCGGCCATCAGGAGCTTGCGCTTGGCCGTGTCGGTGCCGAGCCAGCGGCGCAGGTCGAACCGCTCGACGACCTGCTTCATGTAGGCCTTGGGCTCGATCCGCAGCGTCGCCTTGGTGTTGAGGCGCTCGCGTTCCCGCCGCCGGATGATCTCGCGCTCGTCGCTGACGAGCTTCATCCGCTTGCCGAGGTTGTCGCTCTCGAGGAACGGCTGCGCCACGGCGAAGGCCGTCGCCGCCACGGCGACCGCGGTCAGCGCGATGCCCATGGTGCGCGGGTCGAAGACCTTATCGGCGATGAGGTCGATCATGGCGATGGGCTTCCGCGAAAGGGCCGTCGGGCTTCGGGTGACGACCGGATGTGATCGAGCCCGGCGCGGCGCGATCCGGGCTGCCGGACGGCGCGGGCCGCAGGCGGGCTCAGATGTCGAACGCGATCATCTTCTTGATGGTGAGGATGCCGATGCTCATCCAGATCGCCGAGCCCAGCAGCGCGAGCTTGCCGAAATTGGTGGTCCAGAGGATCGAGATGTAATCCGGGCTGGTGAAGTAGGTGATGCCCGCGACGAAGAACGGAAGCGCGGCGATGATGCCGGCGGAGGACTTGGCCTCCATGCTCATCGCCTGGACCTTGCCGGCCATCTTGCGACGCTCGCGCAGCACCCGCGACAGGTTGGAGAGCGCCTCGGAGAGGTTGCCGCCCGATTGCTGCTGGATGTTGATCACGATCGCGAAGAAGTTCACCTCCTGCACCGGGACCCGCTCGTAGAGCCGCGAGACCGCCTCGCCGAGCGACAGGCCCAACGCCTGGGTCTCGATGACGACCCGGAACTCCGAGCGCACCGGCTCCTCGGCCTCGCGGGAGACCATGCGGAAGCAGTCGCTGACGGGGATGCCGGTTCGGATGCCGCGCACCACCACGTCGACGGCGTTGGGCAGCTCCTTCGTGAAGTTCGCGATGCGGCGCTTGCGCAGGTGGCGGAGCAGCAGCATCGGCACGCCGAGGCCGCCGACGAAGGTCCCCCCCAGCCCGGCGATCGGGCTCGCGGTGATCATGAGCACGAGCAGGCCGACCACCACCGCGAGGCCCGCGGAGATCATCCAGTAGGTCCGCTCCGACCACGCCAGGCCGGCCCGCGCGATCTTGAGCTCGAGGGTCACCTTGGCGGCGCCCTTGGCCTTGGCCTCGATCTCGCCGAGCGTCTTCGCGACCTGCTCGCGCCGGTTCACGGTGACGCCGCGGATCGCGTTGCCGGCGGCCGAGGCGCTGATCGTCCTGAGGCGCTGCGTCGCCCGCCGCTCGCCCATCAGCAGCGGCATCAGGAAGACGTAGCCGAGGGCGAGCGTGGTCACGAAGACCAGCCCGACGGCGAGCGGGACGTTCGCGGCGGCGTTCACAGCGCACCCGACGCCTCGGCGGCGGCGTCGAGCGCCTCGCCGAGTTGCCGCTCCAGCCCGTAGTAGCGCGCCCGCTCCCAGAATTTCGGCCGGCCGACGCCGGTGGAGCGATGGCGCCCGATCAGCTTGCCGTTGGCATCCTCGCCGACGATGTCGAACAGGAAGACGTCCTGGGTGGTGATGACGTGGCCCTCCATCCCGAGCACCTCGGCGATGTGGGTGATGCGGCGCGAGCCGTCGCGCAGGCGGGTGGCCTGCACCACGACGTCGATCGAGCCGCAGATCATCTCGCGCAGCGTCTTGGAGGGCAGGGTGAAGCCGCCCATCGAGATCATCGACTCGATGCGCGACAGGCACTCGCGCGGGGAGTTGGCGTGCAGCGTTCCCATCGAGCCGTCGTGGCCGGTGTTCATCGCCTGCAGCAGGTCGAACGCCTCCGGCCCGCGCACCTCGCCGACGATGATCCGCTCCGGCCGCATGCGCAGGCAATTCTTGACGAGGTCGCGCATGGTGACCTGGCCTTGGCCCTCCATGTTGGGCGGGCGCGTCTCCAGGCGCACCACGTGCGGCTGCTGAAGCTGCAGCTCCGCCGCGTCCTCGCAGGTGATGACGCGCTCGTCGTGCTCGATGAAGGCGGTGAGGCAGTTCAGCAGGGTGGTCTTGCCCGAGCCGGTGCCGCCGGAGATGACGATGTTGCAGCGCGACCGGCCGATGATCTTCAGGATCTCCGCCCCCTCCGGCGAGATCGCGCCGAAGCGTACGAGCTGGTCGAGGGTGAGCTTGTCCTTCTTGAACTTTCGGATGGTCAGGGCCGGGCCGTCGATGGCCAGCGGCGGCGCGATGACGTTGACGCGGGAGCCGTCCGGAAGGCGCGCGTCGCAGATCGGCGAGGCGTCGTCGACCCGGCGCCCGACCTGGCTGACGATGCGCTGGCAGATGTTCATCAGCTGCTGGTTGTCGCGGAAGCGCACGTTGGTGAGCTGGATCTTGCCGTTCACCTCGATGAAGGCGCGGTTGGCGCCGTTGATCATGATGTCGGCGATGTCGTCGCGGGCGAGCAGCGGCTCCAGCGGGCCGTAGCCGAGCACGTCGTTGCAGATGTCGTCGAGCAGCTCCTCCTGCTCGGCGATCGACAGCACGATGTTCTTGAGGCCGATGATCTCCGAGACGATGTCGCGGATTTCCTCGCGCGCCGCATCGGGCTCGAGGCGCGAGAGCTGCGCGAGGTCGATCGCCTCGATCAGCGCGCCGAAGATCATGCTCTTGGTGCGGTAGTAATCCTCCGAGCGCGGGTTGTCCTGCGCCACCACGGCGGGCGACGCATCCATGCGCTTGCCGGCCACGTTCTCCTGCACCAGCACCGGCGCGGTCGCGCGCAGGGCGGCCGGCGGCGGTGCTGCAGCCGGCGCCGCGGCGGTACCCTGCCTCCTACCGAACATGGGACGAATCCTCGGATCGCGTCGGAAAGGACGGGCGCGCAGGCGTCCGCGCGCATCTGGCTGCGAGGCGCGCGTGGGCCGCATCGCCCGCCGGGGAGGGCACGGCGGCCCGCGAGAGCATCGGCATCAGGACGCCTTCCGGCGCGCGAGCTTCGCGAGGAGCGGCTCGAGCAGGTTGGGGCGGGCGCGCTTCGCCTCCGGCCGTCCCAGCATCGCCGCGGCGAGGTCGGCGAAGATCTCGGCGGCCTTCGAGCCGGCCTGCACCTCCGCGATCATCTGGCCGTTGTTGGCGGCGGTGCCGAACAGCGCCGGGTCGAACGGGATGCTGGCGACGAGCGGCGATTCCAGCGCCTTGGTGAAATCCGCCGCGCCGATCTCGGGACGCTTGGGCACCCCGACGCCGTTCAGGATCACCCGGGGCCGCGCATCGTTGGGCCGGCCCTGCTGCAGCGCGCCGAGCAGGTTCTTGGCGTTGCGCAGGCTGGCGAGATCGGGGCCGGCGACGATCAGGATCTCGTCGGCCCCGGTCAGCACCCGCTTCGACCAGGCGCACCACTGGTGCGGCACGTCGAGGACGATGCAGGGCACGGCCGCACGCAGGTGGTCGATCAGCGCGTCGAAGGCCGGCTCGGACAGGTCGATGGTGCGGTCGAGGCTCGCCGGCGCCGAGAGCAGGCTGAGCTGGTCGCTGCATTTCGAGAGCAGGCGCTCGACCAGCGCCGAATCGAGGCGCTCGGGCGCGAACACCGCCTCGGCGACGCCCTGCGGCGGATCCTGGTTGAAGTTGAGCGAAGCGGTGCCGAAGGCGATGTCGAGGTCGGCGATCACCGTCTGCGCGCCCTGGCCGCGGGCGATCGACCAGGCGAGGTTGTGGGCGACCGTCGAGGCGCCGATGCCGCCCTTGACGCCGTAGACCGCGATGGTCCGCCCGACCGGCTTGACCCCGGGGGCGGCGAACAGGTCCGAGAGCGAGGCGATCAGCGTCAGCGGCTCGACCGGCGCCATCAGGTAGTCGCTGACGCCGCGCTGGATGAACTGGCGATACAGCGTCACGTCGTTGACGTGCCCGATGACGAGCACCCGGGTGCCGGCGTCGCAGACTTCGGCGAGGGCGTCGAGGCATTCCATCGGCCGGGATTTCGGACCCTGCGTCTCGATGATGATGACGTTGGGGGTCGGCGCGTGGCGGTAGGCTTCGACCGCGGCCGCGCCGCCCCCCATCTGGACCTTGAGGTGGGCCTTCTGCATGCGCCGGTCCGTCCCGGCGCTCTCGATCATCGCAGCGGTCTCCGCGACCTCGCAGAACGCCTGGATCGTGATCCGGGGCACCGGGGCGATCATCCGCTCAGATGTCTCGGGGTGGTCCGCCATGACGAGGCCTTCGGGTTCGGGTTCTTGAGTCTGGGGTCTAGGTCTTAAGTCTTAACGTTTGGGTCTCTGGGTCGGCGGAGCCGGGGCGTGGCGCCGCGCGGCGGCTCACTCGCTGACCGAGGACTTCACGCTCGTCTTGCCATCCTGGCGCCAGGCGGTTGACGGATCCTTGCCCTCGCGAAGCTGGCCGATGTCCTTGACCCGGCGGATCGTGTCGATGCGGCCCTCGGGACGCCCGCGCACCAGGTCGACCGGGTCGGCGACCTGGGCGGCGATCGTCGCCTGGGTGGAGCAGCCGAGGTTCCACGACGGCTGATTGCGGAAGTTCGCGATCGGGCTGCTCTCGCCGAGGTCCTGGGGCCACAGCCCGCACTTGTCGGCGACGCGCGCCTCCATGCGGTGGAAGCTGAGGCGGATCGGGCTGGCGAGGCCGGGATCGGCGACCGGGTAGCCGGAGACCACGATCTCGCGGGCCGGCACGCCGCCCTCGGCGCCGAGCCGGCGGATGGCGGCGGCGGTGCGCTCGACGCCGGCGCCGACGGAAGGGGCCACCCCGCGCGGCAGGTCGATCACGAGGCTGCCGCGGCCGTAGCGGCGATATTCCAGCAGGAACGCGTCGATGTCGGCGGCCTGCCGCGGGTCGAGGTGCCCGACCCCGGTGACGAACACGTCGAGGACGCGGCTGCCGTCGGCGAGCACGATCGGATGGCGGGCGCGATAGTCGGCGGGCGCGATCGAGCCGGTGACGGCACGGTCGGAATGGCAGGCGCCGAGCGAGCCGCCGACGGAGGCGGCGAGCATGGCGAGGGCCAGGGTGCGTCGGGCGGGGGAGGGCAGGCCGGGCAACGTCATCGGTTCGGTCCTGGGGCGGGGCGACGCCGGGGCGGAGGAGGGAAGTCGCGCGGGGCGGGGCACCGCGGGGCGAGGATCAGTCGGTGATGAAGCCGACGCGGCCGCGATAGCCGCGCCCGAGCGGAGCGGTGCCGGCGGTGCCGTAGACCCGGTTGATCTGCCCGAGCAGGATCGCCTGGCCGTCGGTGGCGTCGACGAAGGCGTCGTCGGGGCGCGTCACCTGCCGGGGCTCCATCGCCTTGGCGATGTAGGGGGTGACCATGATCATCAGCTCGGTCTCCTGCCGCTGGTAGTCGCGCGAGCGGAACAGGGCACCGAGGATCGGCAGGTTGACGAGGCCGGGCAGGCCGTTGATCGCCGCCTTGCTCTTCTGCTGGATCAGGCCCGCGGTCATCATCGTGGCGCCCGAGGCGAGCTCGACCGTCGTCTCGGACTTGCGCACCGTCAGGCCCGGAACGGCCGAGGTCGTGTTGCCGCTGACGAACGAGTAGGAGTTCTGCGGGTCGATCTCGCTCACCGACGTGCCGACGCGCACGGAGATGCGGTTCTCGGCCATCACCACCGGCGTGAAGTTGAGGGTGACGCCGTAGGGCTTGAAGGAGATGCCGACGACGCAGGTCGGCTGGGTCCCCGCGACGAGGCTCGGCGTGCAGCTCTGGCTCGACGGGACCGGCAGCTCGCCGCCGGCGGTGAAGTTCGCCGACTCGCCCGAGATCGCGGTGAGCGTCGGCTCGGCGAGAACGCGCGAGACGCCGGCCTGCTCGAACGCACGCAGCGTCGCCGTGATGCTCGCGCCGCCGGTGCCGTTGATCGTGCCCGAGAGCAGGTTCCCGGCCGGGAACTGGCCGCCCGAGAGCGAGAGCGGCGTCACGTTGGCGAGGTTGAGCCCCGACCAGCTGCCGCTGAGGTTGATCCCGAACTGCTTGAGGACGGTGCGCGCGACCTCGACCACGGTGACGCGCAGCATCACCTGGTCCTTGTTGCGGATCGTCAGGTTGTTGATCACCGCGCCGCGGGCTCCGGCGCCGCCACCGCCGGCGGCGCCGCCGGACACGCCGACGAAGGCGTTGGCGATGTCGATCGCCTGCTGCGCCTCGGACGAGGAGCCGACCGAGCCGGACAGCAGGATCGAATCGCCGGTGACGCGCACGTCGAAGCGGCCGCCGGGAATGCTCTGGCCCAGGAGCTGGCGCAGCGCCCCGAGCTTGAGGTCGCGCGCCACCGTCACGTCGAGCGCCGCGATCTGGCGGCCTTCCGCGTCGAGGATGAAGATCGAGGTCGCGCCGTCGGCCATGCCGATGACGAAGACCTTGCGGGTCGAGCGCACCACCGCGTTGGCCACCGCCGGGTTGGCCACGAACACCTCCTTGGCGTCGCGCGGCAGGTCGACGATCACGGAGCGGCCCGCGGTCAGCTCGATCTTGCGGGTCGTGCTCGCCTCCGCCTGCCCGACGGACAGGACCGGGGCGGGCCCGAGCACCGCGCGCTCCTGCGCCGCCGCAGGAGCGGTGCCGAAGGCCGTCAGGAGGGCGAGCAGGCCGGCGAGCGGGCTCGCCAGAGGATGCGTGAGGTGGCTCGCGGGATGGCCGGCGAGCGTCGGTCCGGAATCCGTCATCGGCTGCACCTCGTCGTGCGGTTCGGGCATCGGGGGGCTCACCGGGTCTGCTGCCGGCTGACGCCGAAGCGCATCACCGTCAGGGCCGCTTCCTGAGGTGCGGCCTCGGCTTCCGGCGGGCGGCCGGAATCGGCCAGGCTGCGCAGGGCGAGGGAGAGGGAGCCGACCTTCTGGGCCAGCGTGATCTTCTCGGCCTGGCCGGGGGTCAGGGCGAGGGTCGCGGTCTCGCCGGTGACGACGTTGGTGCCGTTCTTCTCCTGGATCAGCTGGCCGACCGCGAGCACGCGCACGTCGGTGAGGATGGTCTGGGAGACCTGCACATCGCTGCCGGTCGCCTTGGAATTGTCCTCGTCGCGGAAGGTGCGAATCACGTCCACCCGGTCGTTGGGCAGGATGAAGCCGCCGGCCGAGTTGGTGCCGCGGCTGTCGGTGACGATCGCGACGGCGCGCATCCCGGAGGGCAGGATCGCGGCCATGAAGCCGCTGTCGGGCCGCACGAGCTTCTGCGGGCGGATCGGCTCGCCGGCCAGGAAGGCCGAGCGGATCGTCGCGCCGGCCGTCTCCTCCAGCGCCTTCGGCACGTCCTTGCGGGTGATGTAGCCGGGGGTCAGCGCGTCGTCGGGCCATTTCTGCCAGCGCAGGTCGGCGACCTGGAGCACCTGACCCATGGGCAGCTCGGCGGCCGCGACCAGCACCTCGGTCGTCGGCGGCGCGGGCGCCTCGACCCTGACGACGGGCGGGGGCGGCGGATCGCCGCCGCTCATCAGGAAAGCCGCTCCACCGCCCGCGACGAGGGCGATGGCGAGGACGGCAAGACGCGCTGGTTTCATCGTCGGGCCAAAGCATGGAACGGCAGGGTCGCCGCCCGTTGACCGACGTTAGGGCCGAATTCCTCAAATTAGGGTTAAGAAGGCATGACCATCGCGTTTCGTCCGATGTCCGAGGACGGTCTGACCGGACGGCACGGTGAATGACGCGGTTCCGGCCGCCTAACGCGGTCGTCCGCCCGTGGCGCCGATCTTCATCGTCAGTCGGTGCCGCTGGCAGCTCGGTTCGGGGCTCAGCCGCCGAGGGCGCGGGTCCAGACCAGGGTCTCGGGCAGGATCACCAGCGCGGAGGCCGCGAGCGCGATCCCGTAGGGAATGCCGGTCTTCGCGTCGTGTAGGTGCAGCGCGAAGGGCAGGCGGGCGACGACGGAGGGCAGGGGATGGCTGCGCGCCAGGAGGATCGCCAGCGTCAGCGCCCCACCGAGGATCGAGGCGACGAGCAGGTAGTCGAGAAGCTGGTCGAACCCGATCCAGAGCGCGGTCGAAGCCGCGAGCTTGGCGTCGCCGCCGCCGATCTTGCCCAGCGAGAACAGGGTGAAGGTGACGGCGAGCACCAGCGCGCCGGCCGCGAGATGCATCCCGATCTCGGGAAGGCTGAACAGGCCGGTGGCGGCGACCACGCAGAAGCCGGCGATGAGGGCCAGCGAGATCCGGTTCGGGATCAGCATGGTGAGAAGGTCGCTCGCCGCAGCGTAGGCCATGAAGAACGGGAAGACGATCAGGAGGCCGAAGCTCGCCAGACCGGTGCTAGCCATCACGCTTGCCATGACCGTTGCCATCATCCTTGCGATCGCGGTCGATTCGACCGTCGATGGGGTGTCCAAGTCGCGAGTGTCGGGCGCGGGCGTGAAGAAACCGCAAATTCCGACCGAGGTCGCGCCCGGACGCACGGGCCCGAGATCGCGGACGACGCGAAGCCGATCCCGCAGGGGCGGGATCGGCTTTGGCCCGCGGCGGGGCAGGGCATGCGCGCGCGCGAGGGACGCACCGCACCCCGACTTCACGGCCCGTGTCCACAGTGACGGTCCGTCGGCCCGAGCCCCGATCCCCTGGCCGCCTCCCGTGGGAGGGCCGGGAGACCGGGACGTTGCCGCCGACTGCGCCGTTTCCGATGGACGCGAAGCCTAACCGTTAGCGAGCTGGTTCGAGACGCCGTTGAAGGTATTCTTGAGCTTGGAGCCCATGGTGGTCAGCGCGCCGATGATGACCACGGCGACGAGGGCGGCGATCATGCCGTATTCGATCGCGGTGGCGCCGGACTCGTCCGATGCGAAGTTCTTGAACATGGTCTTCATGGCTGCAATCCTTGGTCGAAACACTTGCGAGGTAACCGTCGAAGATCTGTTGTTTCGATCGGCGGCAGATGGAGGATGCCGAACCCGCCTTGCCATTCGGTTAAGTCGGTCCGCGAAAGCGCTAAATCGAGGCACGACCGCCCGCATGGTGAAGAAAGCGTCAAGTCTTCGGCGCTCCGCCCCGGCACCGGCTTAGCGGTTCCTTCACCAATAAGGTGTTGCCTGGAGGCGAACGGGATGCGCGCCTCGGCGCGTCGCACCGCTCTGCAGGCACCACGCCCGCGCGACGCGCCTCCAGCGTATTGATGAGTCCCAGCAGCCGATGCGCCTCACCCAGCCCCACCGCCCGTCCCGTGCCCGCTCGGTCAAGCGCCTGCCGGGCGTCGCCCTCGCCGCCGCGCTCGCCTTCGCGACGGCCCCCGCGCTGCGGGCGGAAACCCTGCCCGTCGTCACCGTGATGGTCGACAACGCCAAGGTCATGCGCCTGCCCGAGCGCACGCAGACGGTGATCGTTGGCAACCCGATCATCGCCGACGTCACGCTGCAGAAGAACGGCGTGCTGGTGCTGACCGGCAAGAGCTTCGGCGCGACCAACCTGATCGCCCTCGACGCCGCCGGCGCGATGCTGGCCGAGACGACGATCCGGGTGGAAGCCTCGCAGGCTTCGGTGATCACCATCCAGCGCGGCGCCGAGGAGCGGAACTCGTATTCCTGCACGCCGTACTGCCAGCCTTCGGTGCAGCTCGGCGATTCGACCAAGTATTTCGGCGACGTCAGCGGCCAGGCCGAGACCCGCCGCAACCTCGCCACCGCCGGGTCGACGGGCCCCGGGCGCTGACATTCCCGCCCGACCGCAGGCCGATTTCTAGCCGCGACCGGGCAGCACCGCCTCCAGCGCCGCCAGGACGCGGCACAGGTCGGCCTCGTCGACAAAGACGTGCGGGCTGATCCGCAGGCGGCCGAGCCGGGCGCTGACGAATACGTTCCGGCTTCGCAGCTGCGCGACGAGATCCTCGGCGTCGGCACCCGGCACCGTGAGGCCCAGGATGTGCGGGCTGCGCAGCGCGCGCGGCGGCACCGCGAGGCCGAGGGCCTGCACGCCTTCGGCGAGGCGGTCGGTCAAGTCCCGGAGCCGGCCTTCGATCGCCGCCACGCCCCAGCCCGCTACGAGTTCCAGGCCCGTGGCCGCCATCGGCAGGCCGACCGGATCGTGGCATTCGCCGCGGTCGTAGCGGCGTGCGCCCGTGACCGGCGGGCGGTTCCCGGCATGCTCGGAGAGGGGCCGTCCCTCCCGCCGATGCGGTGCGGCGTAGAGGAAGGCGAGGCTGTAGGGGCCGAGCACCCACTTGTAGGTCGGGAAGGCCAGGAAATCGGGCTTCAACCGAGCCACGTCGATCGGCATCGCGCCGACCGCCTGGGTCGCGTCCACCACCAGGGCGGCGCCGGCCGCGCGGACGGCCGGGGCGAGACGGTCGAGGTCGATGATTGTCCCGTCCGCCCAGTGCAGCGGCGTCAGGGTCGCGACCGCGAGCGGCGGCGCACCGCGGCGGGCGATCGCTTCGAGGAGCGCCGCCGTCCAGTCGCCGGCGTCCGGGCGCGGCACCGCCTCGACCACCATGCCGGCCTCCGCGGCGAGGCGGTCGAAGGCCAGGCAGAGCGACGGAAACTCCTCGGCGACGCGCAGGATGCGCCCGCCCGGCACCGGTGTGATCGCCCGCGCCGCGATCGCGATGGCGTCGGCGACCGAGCCGACGACGGCGACGGCGTCCGCCGGAGCGCCGATCAGGGCCGCCGCCGCGCACCGCGCCCGCTCGGTCCAGGGCGGCACCTCGGAGCGTGGATGGGCCCAGGGCAGGCTCTTCACCCGCATGCCGGCCTCGCCCGCCTCGCGCACGCTGCGCGGAAGCGGCGTCCAGGCGGCGGCATCGAGGTAGGCGACCTCCGCCGGCATCTCGAACAGGTGCCGCTGGCAGGCGAGGGGCGAAGCCATGGGCGCGCTCATCGACGGGTCGCCGCTCAGGCGGCGCGGCGGCGCTCGGGATAGAGGCCGAGCAGGCCCTCGGCATCGGCCCGCGCGATGCCGCGCTCGGTGATCAGGCCGGTGACGAGGCGTCCGGGGGTGACGTCGAAGGCCGGGTTGGCGACCGGGCTGCCCGGCGAGACCACCTGGATCGTGGCGAAGCCGCCATCCTCGAGCCGCCCGGTGAGATGGGTGACCTCGCGCGCGTCGCGCTCCTCGATCGGGATCTCGGCGACGCCGTCCTGCAGGGTCCAGTCGATCGTCGAGAACGGGAGCGCCACGTAGAACGGGATGCCGTTGTCGTGGGCGGCGAGGGCCTTCAGGTAGGTGCCGATCTTGTTGCAGACGTCGCCCGACGCGGTGGTGCGGTCCGAGCCGACGATGCAGAGATCGACCTGCCCGTGCTGCATCAGGTGGCCGCCGGCGTTGTCGGCGACGACGGTGTGCGGCACCCCGTGGCCGTTGAGCTCGAACGCGGTCAGCGCCGCGCCCTGGTTGCGGGGCCGGGTCTCGTCGACGATCACGTGGACCGGCACGCCGGCCTCGTGCGCGACGTAGATCGGCGCCAGCGCCGTGCCCCAGTCGACGGTGGCGAGCCAGCCGGCGTTGCAATGGGTCAGGACGTTGACCGTCCGGCCAGTCCGCCGCGCGATCTCGGCGATCAGGCCGACGCCGTGGTTGCCGATGGCGCGGCAGCTCGCCACGTCCTCCTCGGCGATGCGGCCGGCCTCGGCGAAGGCGCGGGCGAATCGCTCGGGCGCCTGGACCTGGCGCAGGTTCCCCGCGACCCGGTCGAGCGCCCAGCGCAGGTTGATCGCCGTCGGGCGGGTCGCGGCCAGCGCCGCCACCGCGTGGTCGAGGCCGGCATTCGAAGCATCCTCGCGCATCGCGAAGGCCAGGCCGTAGGCGGCGGTCACGCCGATCAGCGGCGCGCCGCGCACCACCATGGTGCGGATCGCGCGCGCGGCGTCGTCGAGGCTCGCCAGCCGCTGCAGCTCGAAGGCGAAGGGCAGGCGGGTCTGGTCGATCACCTGGACGCTGACGCCGTCCGCGTCGGGGAAGATAGTCCTGTAGGGTCGGCCGTCGATCTTCATGATGACGGTCTGCCATATCGAAACGCGTTTTGCACCACCGCGCGCGCGTTCCGCGGGATCCCGAAGGTCAGGTCGGGTCGCGCCCGATCGCCGCGCCGGTGAGCATCGCGACGAGGTCGGCCTGGCGGGCGGTGCCGGTCTTGGCGAAGATCGCCTTCAGCTGCGTGCGGATGGTCGCCGACGAGACGCCGTGCACGTCGGCCAGCGTGCCGACCGTGTGCCCGTTCGTCAGCCCGCGGGCGACGCGCGCTTCTGCGGGGGTGAGGTCGAACAATCCCTGCATCAGCTCCGCCGGAAGGGCCCGGCCCTGCCGGAGATCCGCCACGACGAGGATCGTCGCCGCGGCGGCGAACACGTCGCGGGCGGCCCCGCGCACCGGCACGAGGTGGGCGATCATCGCACCGCGATCGGCCCGCGCCGCGATCGGGATGGAGGCGACGGTGTTCGGGTCGCCGGCCTGCACCGGCGCCGCGAGCGCGCGGACGAGGAGGCCGTCCGCGCGCGGGTCCGTCAGGTGGACGCGATCGGACCGATCCTGGGCGACGGAGGGCACGAGGCCGGCGAACAGGCCGTTGGCGGCGATCACCCGGTTCCCCGGTGACAGGACCGTGGCCGGCAGGCCGAGCAGGTCGAGGGCCGAGACGACGCTGCGGGCCTGCGCCAGTCCGAGGCGGGCGGCGATCAGCCCGGCGCGGGCGAGGTGCGCGCGCAGGGGATCGAGGGCGCGCACGGTCTCCGGCGTGAACGGCCCCGCCGCGAAGGCCCGTTCCCAGGAGAAGATCACGGCATCCTCCCCCACCGTCGGGATGGCGACGCCGGTGCACCAGCCGAGGCCGCGGGCCCGCAGGAACCCGTACATCGGGTCCGCGTCCATCTCCGCATGGGTGAACAGGTCGAGGTCGTGGACGAAGCCCGAATGGCCGAGCGCCAGCGCGCGGCCCGGGCGCGGGTTCACCGCCATCAGGCCGGTGGCGATCGCCTCCGGCAGGTGCGTCAGGAGGGCGCCGGTGGCGCGCCATCGGGGGCCGTGCCGCCCCTCGGCGAGGATGATGGCCCCGACGGACCCCGTCGCGGCGGCGATCCGGTCGAGCACCTCCGGCCAGATCTCGGGCACGACGGCGGCTTCATAGATCAGGTCGACCAGGGCGTCGAACTCGGCGGGGGCAAGCATCGTCGGTCTTCCCAGGCGGCCCGGAAGCCCGGCCGGGGGGAAAGGGAAGCGTTTCCGATCCGGGCCGTCCTCGCAAGGGCAAAGCCCGGGACGTGAAGGATTTTTCAACCTTAAATGCGCGTTAACGTAAGGCGCCTAGCCTCCGGGGCAGAGTCTCCTTTCGCGTCCGGTCCCGCATGCGCTCGCTTCGCCGCTCCGCGTCGCCCTACGATACCTTCGTCGACACGCTGCGCCCGTTCCTGGCGCGGCGGCTGACGGAACTCGGTGGGCTCGTCCTGTTCACGGGCGCGATCGCGCTGACGGTCGCCCTCGCGACGTGGTCGATCGACGACCCGAGCCTCAACCACGCCACCGACCACGTCGCGCACAACGTGCTCGGCCAGCCCGGGGCGGTGGTCTCGGATCTCGCCATGCAGATCCTCGGGCTCGGTGCGCTCGCCTTCGTGCTGCCGCCGGCGCTGTGGGGCGTCCGGCTGATGCGCGAGCGCGACCTGCCGAACGGCGGCATGCGCATCGCCCTGTGGATCATCGGCTTCTGCGCCGCGAGCGCGGTGGCCAGCGCCCTGCCGCCGACCGCCCGCTGGCCGCTGCCGACCGGGCTCGGCGGGGTCGCCGGCGACGCGCTAATGTCGGCCGCGCGCACCATCGTCGGCGCGATCTCGCAGGCCGGCGCGGCCCTCGTCGGCTTCGTCTACGCCGGCGTCGCGATCCTCAGCCTGACGGCCGCGTGCCGGGTCGCCCCCGGCCTCGACGAGGCGGAGGACGACGTGGCCCCCGCGATGGCGCGGGCCGACCGCCCGCGCCGCACCCATCCGGACGCGGCGCAGGATCGTCGATACGACGACCGCGACGAATCCGACGAGCCGGGTCTCGGGATCGTCGGGTTCGGCACCGTGCTCCAGGCGGCGATGCGCGGTCGCGCGGCCCTGGCCGAACGCTGGGAGATGTGGCGGGCGCAACGCGCCGGCCTCGGCGCGCTCAGCTATGCCGGCGCCTCGCCGGCCCTGGCCGCCCGCCGCGCCTTCTCCGACGAGGACCTGCCCTGGGCGAGCCAGCTCCCCAACGGCGGCCGCGCGGCCGAGCCGCGCCGCGAGCCGGTGTTCGAGCCGCGCGCCGACCAGGCCACGGCTCCGGCCGCGCCCCACGCCGCGCCTGCGCCGCAGGGCCGGCGCCCGCTGCCCGTCGTCCACGACGACGAGGATTTTGAGGGCGAGGATTTCAGGGGCGAAGATTTCAGGGGCGAGGACGAGCCGACCCCCGTGCCGGCGGAGGCCGCGGCCTCCCGCGTCTCCGCACCGGTGGCGCCGGTGGCGCCCGCGCGCCGCCCGGCGCCGGCCAGCGGCCGGGACGATTACCGCCATCCCGCGCTCGACCTCCTGGCCGAGCAGCGCGGCCCGTCGCAGGCGAGCCTGGTCTCGGCCGACGCGCTGGAGCAGAACGCGACGCTGCTGGAAGCCACGCTCGGCGATTTCGGCGTGCGCGGCGACATCCTCGCGGTGCGCCCCGGCCCGGTCGTGACCCTCTACGAGCTCGAGCCGGCGCCCGGCACCAAGTCCTCCCGCGTCATCTCGCTCGCCGACGACATCGCCCGCTCGATGTCGGCGGTCTCGGCCCGCGTCGCGGTCGTGCCCGGCCGCAACGCCATCGGCATCGAGCTGCCGAACGCGCGGCGCGAGACCGTGTACCTGCGCGAGCTCCTGGCCTCGGCCGACTTCGTCGAGACCAAGCACAAGCTCGCGCTGTGCTTGGGCAAGAACATCGGCGGCGAGCCGATCATCGCCGATCTCGCCCGCATGCCGCACCTGCTGGTGGCCGGCACCACCGGCTCGGGCAAGTCGGTGGCGATCAACACCATGATCCTCTCGCTCCTCTACCGGATGAAGCCGGAGGAGTGCCGCCTGATCATGGTCGACCCGAAGATGCTGGAGCTGTCGGTCTACGACGGCATCCCGCACCTGCTCTCCCCCGTCGTCACCGACCCGAAGAAGGCGGTCATCGCACTCAAGTGGGCGGTGCGCGAGATGGAGGAGCGCTACAAGAAGATGTCCAAGGTCGGCGTGCGCAACATCGACGGGTTCAATGCCCGGCTCGAGGAGGCGCGCCTGCGCGGCGAGGTGCTGACCCGCACCGTCCAGACCGGCTTCGACCGGCAGACCGGCGAGGCCGTCTACGAGAACGAGGAGATGGACCTCTCCCCGCTGCCCTACATCGTGATCGTGGTCGACGAGATGGCCGACCTGATGATGGTGGCCGGCAAGGACATCGAGGGGGCGATCCAGCGCTTGGCGCAGATGGCGCGCGCGGCGGGCATCCACCTGATCATGGCGACGCAGCGTCCG
>NZ_JAKSYA010000086.1:0-520 GCF_022829485.1 Methylobacterium sp. J-059 | reverse complement strand
GGTTGTAGGTCCGCGCTTCGGAGCCGAATGGAAACTGGCGCGAAATTGCCACCGAGCAGATTGTCGGGAGCAGCCGTTTCTCAGCTTGGTTCACCGGCTCGAAGAGGTTCGTCTTTTGGTTCAACGCGAAGAGGTTCGTCTTTTGGTTCGACGCAACGTCCGAGGGTTTCACGATCGTCGTCGAGATGTCCGATCAAGCGCCGGCTCTTGCTTGATCGCTGCGGATCCTCGCGGCCGGCGGCCTCGTCGGCTGGGTCCAGGCCCGGGCGGAGTTCGGCCCGCGCTCGCTCGGCAACCGCTCGATCCTCGCTGACTCGCGGCCGGCGGGCGCGAAGGACGCGCTCAACGCCAAGGTGAAGTACCGCGACGCCTTCCGGCCCTTCGCCCCCTCGATCCTGGCCGAGGCCGGCCCCGCCTGGTTCGAGGCCTACGCCGACAGCCCGTACATGGAGCGCACCCTGGTCTGGCGCGAATCCAAGCGCGACCAGGTCCCGGCGGTGGTGCACGCCGACGGCACCGG
>NZ_JAKSYA010000073.1:0-346 GCF_022829485.1 Methylobacterium sp. J-059 | reverse complement strand
GTAAGTTCGTTCGGCAGGAGAGAGACGGCCGTCACGTGGCCGATTTCTGATGCCGTAAGGCGAAGCTGCCCCTCGCGATCGATGGCAGCCAGCCCGCCAACAATGCCTACGCCCGCTCTCTCGATGCAAGGCTGGTCGTTCGGGGCTACCGCGTCCTGCGGTCTTGGTACCCGGAGATCATCACCAGCCCGTCCGTCGTTCCTGCTACGACCTTCAGCGCGCTCCCCCCCTCTCCCCGCGTGCGGGGAGAGGGGGAGCGAACCGATGACCGCCTTCCCCGACATCACGCCGGCGATCCGCGCCGCCGCCCCGGCCCTGCGGGGGCGGCTGCTGGTGAACGCGGCGT
>NZ_JAKSYA010000071.1:0-1361 GCF_022829485.1 Methylobacterium sp. J-059 | reverse complement strand
GTAATTACCCAGGCCTGTGACGGCTGGGATCAGGCACCGACGGTCTTGAGGATGGTGCCGAATGGGCTGTGGCCTGCGAGGCGTGCGGTATCGACGACGGTGCGGATAGCGGCCTCGCCCTCGGCGGCCCACATGGCGCGGTAGCCGTTGGTCACCTTCCGCTGGACGACCGCTGGGCGCAGCAGTCGCTCTGAGCCGTTGTTGGTCGGTTCGACCGCGCCGGGATGGGCGAGGAAGACGAGGAGCTGATCACGCGCCCGTCCGATCTTGGCCTGGAGGCTTCGGGTCAGGTCGCAGCGGCTCGGTGTGGCGAGGATGGCGCCGAGCTGTCGATCCAAGGTCCGGCGCTTGGCGGCGAGCGTCGAGGCGGCCAGATCGGTAACGCGCTCGGCCAGGCCGAATACCGTCTGCAACCAGAGCTGCAATCGCCAGGGTATGGGATCGTCGCTGACCTCGACGACGTAGGCGACGTCGCGGGCGAGATGGGCGAGGCAGGTCTGGTGCGCGGCGGCATGACCCTGCTGGGCGGTGTAGCGGTCCGAGATCCACACCGCGGGCCGGTGGCCGTCCATCATCTCCCGTATCACGATGGCGCCCCGCGTCGGCGAGGCCGTGTGCACCACGGCGTCGCCCGCGTGGAACACCCAATGATAAGCGTTGCTGCCCTCGATCCGGACGCCGGTCTCGTCTGAGGCGATCACAGGGGCCCGGCGTAGCGTCGAGACGGCCTCCTCGCGACCGGAGCGGAAGTGCCTCTGCGCGCGCTGGAGCAGGTTCATCAGCCCGCCCTGGCTGAGCGTCAGACCGAACAGGTCCGACAAGGCTGCCTGCAGTCGCTCGTAGGACAGCGCCTGGAAGGTCTTGAGATACGTCGCCACCGCATGCAGCCGTGGGCCGAACGGCGTGCCCCGCGCCGCCTCCGGCACCGGCGCGACGACCCGCACCCCGCAGGTCGGGCAGTGCACGGCCAACCGTCGATGCTGCGTCACGACCGGTGTCACCTCCGGCAACTCGATCCGCTCGGACACGCTCACGAGTTCGACAGGGAGATCTCCGTGCAGGGCGCCGCCGCAGCACGCGCAGCGGTCGGGCCGATGATCGACGACCGCGTCGGGATCGTCGCTCATTACACGGCTATGGCCCTCGTGGCCGGGCTTGGCCCCGCCAGGTTTGGATTGCTCGCGCCGCTCTTTGCGGTCTGTGGCGGGCGGCTTCGAGGACGTGCGAGATGTCTTGTCCGGACGCTGCAGCCGCAGCACCAGCTCGATCAGTTCCTCGCGGCTCAACCGCTCAAGATCGCTGCGCCCCATCCTACGAAAGAATCAGCGAAACCCGACCCGCGCAAGGGCGTGGGTAATTAC
>NZ_JAKSYA010000067.1:0-357 GCF_022829485.1 Methylobacterium sp. J-059 | reverse complement strand
ACCGACGCGGATGAGCCGGCATCGGCGCGGGGCGTCGGCGGGTTCGGGTCGAGCGGCCGGTGACGAGGCCGAAGGATCGCGCCTCTTCTCCCTCCCCCCTCTGCGGGGGAGGGTGGGCCGCGCAGCAGCGAGGGGCGGGAGAGGGGAGCGTCCTCTCCTGATATCGCGCTTCCCTCTCCCGACGCGCGGCGGTGGCCACCCTCCCCCGCCGTGTGGGGAGGGAAGTGGGCGGGGTCAGCCGAAAGCCCCTGCGTGCGTGTTCGCCGTCGCTGCCGTTGTGGCTACGCTACCCTCCTCGTGCAGGCCGAAGCGGCCGATCGTGTCCTGCAGGCGCAGGGCCGCGTTGATCAGCGCCAT
>NZ_JAKSYA010000056.1:0-258 GCF_022829485.1 Methylobacterium sp. J-059 | reverse complement strand
CTGCCCTACATCGTGATCGTGGTCGACGAGATGGCCGACCTGATGATGGTGGCCGGCAAGGACATCGAGGGGGCGATCCAGCGCTTGGCGCAGATGGCGCGCGCGGCGGGCATCCACCTGATCATGGCGACGCAGCGTCCGTCGGTGGACGTGATCACCGGGACGATCAAGGCGAACTTCCCGACCCGGATCAGCTTCCAGGTGACGAGCAAGATCGACTCGCGCACGATCCTGGGCGAGATGGGCGCCGAGCAGCTC
>NZ_JAKSYA010000060.1:0-18579 GCF_022829485.1 Methylobacterium sp. J-059 | reverse complement strand
CGCCGGGCTCGCCGGCGGCGGGCCGGCCGAGGCGCTGGCGATCCGCCTCGCGCAGGCCGGCGCGGCCGGCGCCGGCCTGCGCGACCTCGCCCGCGTCAGCGGCACGGCGCCGGACCGGGTGCGGGCGCTGCTGCCGGCGCTCGGCGCCCGCGAGGTCGGCGAGCGCATCCTCGGCGGCCCGGCCTTCGCGAGCCTTCGCGACGCGATCCTGGCGGTGCTCGCCGGCCACCATCGCGACCAGCCGATGGAGCACGGGCTGCCGGCCGAGCGCATCGTCAAGGCGCTCGGCCTCGCCGAGCCGGTCGCCGCCGCGGCCCTGCGCGACCTCGTCGCCACCGGCGACGTCGCGCAAGGCGGCGCCCTCTTCCGCCGCGCGGCGTTCAACCCGGCCCGCAACGAGAGCGAGGTCGCCCGGCGCCTGGAAGCCGTGTTCCTCCAGGCCGGGCTCAACCCGCCCGACGAGGCGGAGGCGATCGGGCGCGACGTGCGCCGCCGCGAGGCGCTGACCTACCTCGTCGGCGCCGGCACGGTGATCCGCGCCGTCGACCGGGTGCAGCGCCGCGCCGTGCTGTTCCACAAGGCGGCGGTGGAGGAGGCCCGGGCCAAGCTCCGCACCGCCTTCCCCGGGGCGACCCAGCCCGAATCCGGCTTCCTCGCCCGCGAGGCGGGGGCGGCCTTGGGCATCTCGCGAAAATTCTCGATCCCGCTGCTCGAGCACCTCGACGCCACCGGCTTCACCCGCCGGGCCGGCGACCGGCGGGTGATCGTCGGGTAGGCCTTCGCGGAGGCCGCCGTCTCAGCTGGCGATCGGAAGCGGCTGCGCGGCGGCGGCTCCGGCGATCGCGTCGGCGAGGTAGGCGGTGTCCTGCGCGATGCCGGAGAAGCGCCCCGAGCCCCAGGTCCAGAGCCAGGGCATGCCGACGACGTAGAGCCCGTCCTGGGCGGTGACGCCGCGGCGGTGCACCGGCAGGCCGCGGCCGTCGAGGATGTCGGCCTCGACGAAGCCGAAATCGGCACGGAACCCCGTCGCCCAGATCACGCTGCGGATTCCGGCCGTCGCGAGGTCGAGCACGGGCTCGAACGGGCCGGGCTGCCAGACGGGGGCGTAGTGCGCCTCCTCCGGGGCCGCGATGCCGGCTGCCGCGATGTGCCGGTCGATGGCGGCCTGGATGCCGACATGGACCGCGTCCGCCCCGTCGAGGTTCTTCGCAAGATCGTCGGCGAAGGCGAGGCGGGGGCCGTCGATGCCCGTCAGCCGCCCGTGCAGGCGCATGCCTTCCAGGGCGAAGCGGCGCAGGTCGATGTCGCGCCCGCCGTCGCGGCCGGTGAGGTAGTGGTTGGCCTTGCGCCGGACCTCGTCCTTCAGCGGATGCTTCTCGACCGTGAGGTCGTACTGGCCCATCTCGGCGAGCCAGTCGACGGCGTCGCGCCCGCGGTAGACCCGCGGGCAGCGCGGCGCCGAACCGGTGACGAGATGCACCGTCCGGCCGGCCAGGTGCAGGTCCTCCGCGATCTGGCAGCCGGACTGGCCGGAGCCGACGACGAGCACCGCCCCGTCCGGCATCTGCGCCGGGTTGCGGTAGGCCGAGGAATGGACCTGCCGCACCTCCGCCGGCAGGCCCGCGGCCATCGCCGGGATCGCCGGCAGGTGGTAGCCGCTGATCGCCAGCACCACCGCGTCGGCGGTGTGGACCCCCTCCCCCGTGGCGACGGCGAATCCCCCCTCGGGCCGCGGGCGGATCGCCGCGACGCCGACGCCCTCGCGCAGGGGCGCCGCGATGTGGCGGGCATAGGCCTCGATGTAGCCGACGATTTCCTCCCGCCGCATGAAGCCGTGCGGGTCCCGGCCGTCATGGGACGGCCCGTCGTAGGGGAAGTCCGGCAACCGGCACTGCCAGTTCGGGGTGACGAGGCAGAAGCTGTCCCAGCGCTGGGTCCGCCAAGTGTGCGCGATGCGGTTCTTCTCGAAGACCACGTGGCGGATGTCGCGGTTGGCGAGCTGCCGGCTCATCGCGAGCCCGGCCTGGCCGCCGCCGACGACGATCACGGGCCAGTGCGCGGGCGAATGGGTGTCCGGCTCGGGCTGGCGGCTCATGGCGCGTCTCCTGGTCTCTGGCGAAGGCCCGCCCGCGTGCGGGCGGAGCGAACGGTCATTCCTCGCGAACGGTCATTCCTCGCGAACGATCATTCCTCGCGAACGGTCATTCCTCGAAGGCCTCGACGTGGACGGTGCCCGGCGCCTGCCGGCGCGCGCCCTCCTCGATCCGGGCGAGCTGCGCGAGCGCCCGGCCGCAGGGGAAGCCGTAGCGCTCGCGCACCCGTTCGCTCGCGATCCCGAGCGCGGTGCGGCTCAGCGCGACGAACTCAGCCAGCGGATAGTCCTGGCCGACCGCGAGGTGGTCCTTGATCACCAGGGAGGGCGAGTAGCAGGCCTCGCGGGCGCCGTCGGGCCAGCGGATGTGGAAGCGCATCTCAGGCATGGGACGTCTCCGGGCGCCGGCGCGCGCAGGCGGCGTAGGCCGGCAGGTGCCGCTCGGCGCAGAGCCGCCAGGGATGGGTCTTGGCGATCGCGAGCCCGGCCGGGATCAGGCGCGCCCGGACCTCCGGGTCGAGGGTGGCCTTCATCGCGCGGGCGATCGCGGCGGCGTCGTCGGGATCGACGAACAGGGCGTCGCGGGGCCCGAGATACTCGGTGAACGGCGCGCAGTCGGAGACGATCGCCGGGGTGCCGCTCGCCATCGCCTCGAGCACGCAGAGGCCGAACCCCTCGCTCAGCGACGGGAACACCAGGGCGTCGGCGCGGCGGTAGAGGGCCGGCATGACGGCCTGCGCCACCGGCCCGGTCTCGACCACCGCCTGCCCGGGCCCGACGGCGAGACCCGCCCGCGCCAGCGCGTCCCGGCAGCGGGCCCGGTAATCCGCGTGGTCGAGGAGCGAGGCGCCGCCCGCCACCACGAGCTGCGCCTCCGGGTGCGAGGCCCGGAACGCGGCGAACGCCGCGACGATGCCCAGCGTGTTCTTGCGCGCCTCGAAGCCGCCGACGGCGAGCAGCACCGGGCCGGTCCCGAGGCCGAAGCGCGCCGCGACCGCCGCGTCGTCGTCGGCCGGCTCGGGTGCGTAGGCGTCGGTGTCGATCCCGTTGCCGACGATCGTCGCCTCGGCCCCGTAATCGCTCGCGAGCACGCCCTTCCAGCCGGCGCTGACGCAGAGCAGCGCCTGCGCGTCCAGGATCGCCCGGTCCTGCCACTGCGCGAGCTGCGGATCGCTGAACGCGTCGACGTGGTGGACGGTGCGGACGAAGCCCGGGATCAGGCGGCGGCGGGCCAGGGTCGCGAGCGCGTTGCCGCCGATGCCGCAATGGGCGTGGAACAGGTCGAAGTCGCAGGCCGCCGGCGTCGCGAAATGGCGGAGGTAGTCGGCGATCCGCGCCCGGACGAGCTCGACCGTCGTCCCGGCCGCGGGCTTGGCCGCGACCGAGACGGTGGGGCAGCGCGCGGGGCGGAAGAAGCCGCCGCCGGTGGGGTCGGGGGCGTGCACGCTGGCCTCGTGCCCGAGCCCGCACAGCGCTTCCGCCAGCGCCAGGGCATGCACCACGCCGCCGCGCGGGTTGGTCGAATGCGTCAGGATCGCGATGCGCAGCTGCCGCGGCATGGGTTCACGCTCCCTCGCCGCGGGTCGCGCCGCAGCCGATCAGCGGCGAGCTGCCGAAATCCCACACCACCGCCTCCTCCGTCCCGCGCGCCATCCGCGCGACCCGGCTCGCGTCGAGGCTGCCGATCGCGGCGGCCGCGATCCCGCGTTCGGTGAAGCGCCCGACGACCGCGGGCGCCTCGGCGGGGGCGGCCGCGACGAGGTAGCCGAAGCTCGGAAAGGCGGTGAGCCAGCGCTCCAGCGCGACGCCGTCGGGGATCGGGAGCCGGTCGAGGTCGATCCGGCCGCCGACGCCGGAGCATTCCATCAGCATCAGCGCGGTGCCGACGAGCCCGGCCATGCTGATGTCCTTGGCGGCCCGCGCCAGGCCGTCGGCCGCGAGCCCCGCCAGGATCGCGACGTCGCCGCGCAGGCGCTCCGGCGGCGCGCCGGTCGCGGCGTCCCAGTACGGATGGGGCTCGCGGAAGCGCCCGCGCAGGTCGATGCCGGCGATCAGCACGTCCCCCGGGGCGGCGTCGAAGCTGGTGAGCAGGCGCCGGCCGGCCCGGCCGAGGATCGCCACCGCGAGGTGCTCGGCGCCGTTGTGGGTGTTGGTGTGGCCGCCGACCACCGGCACGCCGTAGGCCTCGGCGCCGGCCCGCAGGCCCGCGAGCACCGGGTCGGCGTGGTCCTGGTCGCGGCTCCACAGGGCGTCGACCACCGCGACCGGCGTCCCGCCCATCGCCGCGATGTCGCTGACGTTGACCATCACGCCGCAGAATCCGGCGAAGTACGGGTCGGCGGCGACGAACCCGTCGAGGAAGCCCTCGATCGCCAGCAGGAGGTGCCCGTCGCCGTCGGGGATCGCGGCGCAGTCGTCCCCGGCCGGGACCGCGAGGCCGCGCGCGCCGAGCCGGCCGATCCCGAGCCTCCCGACGACCGCGTCGATGTCGCGCTTGTGCGCCAGCCCGCGGCTTTCGCGGACGGCGCGGGCGATGGCGTCGAGGCTGGGGGGCGCCGTCACGCGGCCGTCGCCGGCCGGCCGCGCGGCAGGGTGACGAGCCCGTGCTCGGGATCGTGCATCGGCGGGTAGTGGGCGAGGTCGGCCCGCATCAGCCGGTGCGGCCGGCCGTGCAGGTCGACCGCGCCGAGGTCGTCCCAGTGCAGGCCGGCGAACAGGGCGGCGTTGCCGGCCTGGACGTGGGCGAGGAAGCGCGTGCAGCCGCGCGCATGGGCCGAGGACACCGCGACCCGGATCAGCCCGGCGCCGAGCGCCCCGACCCGGCGATGCCCGCGCTCGACGGCGAGCCGCGAGCCCCACCACTCGCCGGGCGTCTCCGGCGCCGCATGGATGCGGACGGTGCCGACGACCGCGTCCGGGTCGCCGCCGAGCGTCGACAGGGCGCAGATCGGGATCGCGTGCGCATCGAGCGCATCCGCGTCGCTCCCCGCGAAGAGGCCCTGCTCGGCGCAGAACACCGCGCGGCGCAGGCGCGCGCAGGCGCGCCGCTCCCAGGGGGCGGTGGCGAACTTCACATGGAACAGGCTCGCGCGATACGGGGCGACCGGCTCGAACATCTCAAGGCCTCCGCTCGTAGGCGGAGAGCGCCGAGCAGGCGCCGCAGCGGCCGCAGCCGGCCTTGATGTCGGCCGAGCGGAGGTCGGCCCGCGCCAGCATCCCGGCCAGCGGCTTCAGGATCGCGTGCATGAAGTCGGGGGACGGGGCCGGGTGGCTTTCCAGCGGCGTGCCCGAGATCGGCACGAACGGCACCACGAACGGGTAGACCCCCAGCGCCACGAGCCGCTCGGCCATCCCGAGGATCGCCTCGGGCGCGTCGCCGAGGCCCGCGAGGATGTAGGTCGAGACCTGGCCCCGCCCGAACACCGGCACCGCGGCCGCGAAGGCCTCGAGATAGCGCTCCAGCGGGACGCTCGCCTTGCCGGGCATGATCCGGCTGCGGACCTCCGGCGTCACCGCCTCGAGGTGCATGCCCAGCGCGTCGATGCCCGAGGCCCGCATGCGGGAGAACCAGCGGTCGTCGTCGGGCGGCTCGCACTGCGCCTGGATCGGCAGGTCCACCGCGGCCTTCACCGCGAAGGCGCTCTCGCACAGGACCGCGGCGCCGCGGTCGGTGGCGTTCGGCGTGCCGGTGGTCATCACCATGTGCTTGACGCCGTCGAGCAGCACCGCGGCGCGGGCCACCTCGGCGAGCTGCTGCGGGCTCTTGTGCGCGACCGTGCGGCCGGCCGCCAGCGACTGGCCGATCGCGCAGAACTGGCAGGTCCTCGTGCGGCTCTGGTAGCGGATGCAGGTCTGCAGCACGGTGGTCGCGAGGACGTCGCGCCCGTGCAGCACCGCGATCTTGGAATACGGCACCCCGTCGAAGGTCTGGAGCGCGTAGAAGCGCGGCTTGTCCGGGAAGGTCACCCGCCCGACCACCGCGCCGTCGTGCTCGATCAGGCTGAACCCGTCCGGCCCCGGGCGCTGCACGAGGAAGGGCGATTCGAAGGCGGTGGCGGTGTGGACCGGCACCATCACCGTGCGGCCCGAGATCGTCATCGCCTTGTGGTCGGAGGGGCCGGCCCCGCCGCGCCGACTCTGGACGCCGGGGCGGCTGTCAGCCAGCCGGACTCCGTAGGATTGCAGCGCGTTGATCAGCCGCTCGGTCGGAAGGCCGGGCGCCGCCGGGCCCGGAGCCGGGGAGGCCGGCGACGGGGCGGTCGAACCGGTCAGGAGCGGGCTGTCCATGGTCTGAACTCCGGGTCGTCGCGGGAAGGTGGTTCGTCGCGGGAGGCGTCGTCGTCACGGGAAGCGCCGGGCGCGCGTCGTGGTTGAGGCTGAGCAGCTCGGGCCGGGCGTAATGGCCGACCGAGTCCATCATCCGCTTGCGCTTGGTCACGAGCGCGAGGTCCATGTCGGCGATCACGAGCCCCTCGCCCGCGCGCAGGGGCTCGGCGAGCAGCCGCCCTTCCGGCGAGACGATCGCCGTGAAGCAGCCGCCGCGCATCGCGCCCCGCAAGCTCTCCTCCGGGCAGGCCTTGGCGATCTGGTCCTCGGAGAGCCATCCGGTGGCGTTGACCACGAAGCAGGCGGCTTCGAGCGCGTGGTGGCGGATGGTCACCTCCATCTGGTCGGCGAAGACCTGGCCGACCAGCGAGCCCGGGAACTGGGCCGCGTGGATCTCCTCGTGCTGGGCCATCAGGCAGTAGCGGGCGAGCGGGTTGTAGTGCTCCCAGCAGGCGAGCGCGCCGACGCGGCCGACGGCGGTGTCAACCACGGTGAGACCCGCCCCGTCGCCCTGCCCCCAGATCATGCGCTCGTGGTAGGTCGGCGTGATCTTGCGGCGCTTGAGCGCCAGGCTGCCGTCGGCGTCGAAGATCAGCTGCGCGTTGTAGAGCGTGCCGTGGTCGCGCTCGTTGACGCCGAGCACGATCACCATGCCGTGGCGGCGGGCGGCGGCCGAGACCGCCTCGGTGACGGGGCCGGGCACCACGACCGCGTGCGCGTAGAGCCGCAGGTGCTCCGCCCCCTGCATCGCCGGCGGGCTGACGAAGGAGAAGTACGGGTAGTACGGCACGAAGGTCTCGGGGAAGACGACGAAGCGCGCCCCCTTCCCCGCCGCGTCCGCGACCGCGTTCAGCACGCGCTCCAGGGTGTTCTCGGGCCGGTCCAGGTCCGGCGCGATCTGGACCGCGGCGGCCCGGACGATGCGCGGCTCCGCCATTGTCCGCCTCCTCGCTCGTGATGGGTGCCGGCGGCCGGCCGCTCAGACGGTCCAGGTGTCGATGATCACGGCGTTGTCGCGCTTGTGCAGCAGCACGATGTCGAGGACGTCGGTCGGCGCGATCGGGCGGATGCCCTCGATCAGCGAGGGCTCGCCGTGGCCGTAGAGCGCCTGGAGCGCGAAGCGGCAGGCATAGACCTTGCCGCCCTCGGCGATGAACTTCGCGATCTGGTTGTTCATGTTGAGGTGGCCCGGGAACGCCTCGTCGCCGAGCGTCGGGAAGCCGCGCTGGATGCCCAGCGTCACGCCGGGGCCGTAGAGCAGCACCGAGGTGTCGAAGCCCTTGCGCTGGAGGCGCGTGGCCTGGAGCAGGTTCACGAAGCCGATCGAGCCCTCGAACGCGACGGTGTGGAAGGTCACCAGGGCCTTCTGCCCCGGCTCGGCCTTCACGTCCTCGAAGACCTTCTCCTCGTAATCGACGAAGTAATCGCCCTTCTTGTGCTTGTCGGTGCTGACGGCAGGCATCGGCCGCACTCCCTCTTGAGCATCGCGACCTGCGGCGGATCGAATGATCCCGGCCGCAGGTTCAATCGAGGATGGCAATCCCCGTGCCAGCGAGACGCCGACGACGCGCCGTTTCGGCGCCCGGTGCGGGATGCGGTCAATCATGCGGTCAATGGTCGATGCGGCGCGATCGACGTCTGTTTGGAAACGTCGCCGAACGACGCGGCATCTGCCGATAAAATGGGCGCCATTATTGTGAATTCTCTGGCGAGTACTTGACCGGATTGACCGTATCGCTCGCGCGGTTCGCAGCGCTCGGGCGTGCGGCACGCCGATTGCTCCCGATCAATCGACGATTGACTGCATCCTGACCGGTCGGGAGGCGAACATGAGCCGCGCGACGCCGAAATCACGCGTCTCCGGGGCGCCCGCTCCGGGATCGCGCCCGGAAGACGGCTGGTGCCCCGACCTGCGGCGCTTCGGCAAGCCGCACTACCTCGCCATCGTCGAGGCGATCGCCGAGGACGTCCGCACGGGAAAGCTCGCGGTCGCCGAGCGCCTGCCGCCGCAGCGGGTGCTCGCGGCCCGCCTCGCCCTGAACTTCACCACGGTGGCCCGCGGCTACGTGGAGGCGCAAAGCCGCGGCCTCGTCGAGTCGCGGGTCGGCCAGGGCACCTTCGTGTGCGATCCGGCGCGCAGCCTCCAGGCGCCCCGCCCGGCCCTGCCGCGCCGCCGCGGCGCGGTCGACTTCTCGATGAACCTGCCGCCCGAGCCCGACGACCCGCGGCTGCAGGCGCGGATGCGGGCCGGCGTCGCGGCGATCGCCGACGACCTGCCCAACCTCCTGCGCTACCAGGGCTTCGGCGGCACCGACGCCGACAAGGAGGCCGGCGGGCTCTGGCTCGCGCGGCGCGGGGTCGTCGCCGGCCACGACCGGCTCCTGCTCTGCCCCGGCGCGCACAGCGCCCTCGACGCGATCCTCGGCTCGGTGGCGCAGGCCGGCGACGTGCTCTGCACCGAGGCGCTGACCTATGCCGGCATCCGCTCGCTCGCGGCCCATCGCGGCCTGCGGCTCGTCGGCCTGCCGACGGACGCGGACGGGCTGGAGCCCGACGCCTTCGCGGCCGCCTGCACCCGGCTCGCGCCCAAGGCGCTCTACCTCAACCCGACGCTGCAGAACCCGACCACCCAGACGATCGGCCGGGGCCGGCGCGAGGCGATCCTCGCGGTGGCGCGCCGCTACGACGTGGCGATCGTCGAGGACGACGCCTACGGCTTCGTCTGCCCGGATCCGCCCCCGAGCTTCCAGCAGCTGGCCCCCGAGATCACCTACTACGTCGCCGGCCTCGCCAAGTGCCTCGGGGCCGGGCTGCGCCTCGCCTACTGCGTCGCGCCGAGCGCCCGCGCGGCGCTGCCGCTGGCCTCGACCCTGCGCGCGGCGACCGTGATGGCCTCGCCGCTCACCACGGCGCTCGCCACGCGCTGGATCCTCGACGGCACCGGCGAGGCGGTGCTCGGCTTCGTCCGCACCGAGTCGCAGGCGCGCCAGGCCATCGCCACCCGCCTGCTGCCGGGGGAGCTGGTCCGCTCCGATCCGAACGGCTTCCATCTCTGGATGCGGCTGCCCGAGGGCTGGACCCGCTCGGCCTTCGCCAGCCAGGGCCGCGCCGCCGGGCTCGGCGTCGTCGCGAGCGACGCCTTCTGCGCCGCGGGCCCCGCCCCCGAGGCGGTGCGGATCTGCCTCGGCGGCGTCGGCGCCCGCGCCGAGGTCGCCCAGGCGCTCGAGGTGCTGGCTCACGCGCTCGGGCGCGCGCCGACGCTCGCCTCCGCCTACATCTGAGCGCCTGCCCGACCCCGTCTCGAGCCGCCGGTGCGGCGTCGCGTGCCGGAACTCGCCGGCGCCTGCTGCCATTCCGCTCCTATCCCGAGGCCGCGCGACCCCGCGCGATGCCCTTCGCTCACGCTTCTCCGGACGGACCTTCATGCAGCATCTTCGACGCGACCTCGCCGCGGCCGCCCTCCTCGTCCTCGGGACCGCCGCGGGCCATGCCCAGGGCAAGCCCCTGCCCGCGCCGTCGAGCGCCGTGATGCCGCCGGTCGAGCTGACGATCACCGCCGAGGGCGGCAAGCCGGTCTGCGCGCCGGCGGAGCTGCGCCTGCCCGCCAACACCGACGTCGCGCTGCACGTGGTCAGCCACGCCGACACGCCGGTGACGATCACAGCGGCGGGGCTGTTCGAGAACGGCCACGTGCTCCATGCCGACGGCGACCTCGTCCACGTGGCGAGCGAGAAGGGCTACCTGATCAAGCGGGACGGCCAGGGCACCCTGCGCGTGCGGACGCTCGAGGCCGGCGACCACGACTTCGCCTGCACCAGCACGGCCAACAAGAACGCGCCGTTCGTGGGCAAGCTCGTGCTCACGCCGCCGGCGAACTGATCGGCGAAGCCGACGAGCCGCGGCGCGGGCGTCCGAACAGGTATCACCGGAATTCAGCCTTAATTTTGCGTTACGAATTCAATCGGAATTCAACAGGTGTTGCAGACGGGACCTTTCGGTCGGCCCCGTAGGATCGTATTCGGATCCCGCAAGCCCGAACGCTCCGATGGTGCCCGTGCCGAACACCGCGTCCGCCCGCCGCGTCACGAAACCCCTGCGGGGACTGATTCGCGGCGTCGCCCTGCTCACCGGGTTGTTCGTCCTGCCGAGCGCGGTGCTCGCCTACGCCGACCTCCTCCCGGCCCCGTTCGATTTCGGCCTCGGCGATGCGGTCGCCGAGATCGACCTGCCGCACGTCGCCCGGCAGATCGCCATCGGCGCACCGCTGCGCATCGTCGCCTTCGGCTCGTCCTCGACCGAGGGCATCGGCGCCAGCACGCCGGCCAACGCCTATCCCGCCCGCCTGCAGGCGGATCTCCGCGCCGCCCTGCCGAGCGTCGCCGCGAGCATCACGGTGCTGAACCGCGGCATCGGCGGCGAGCACGTCGACGACATGCTGCGCCGGCTCGAGCGGGACGTGATCGCCGCCGAGCCGCAGCTCGTGATCTGGCAGACCGGCAGCAACGACCCGCTGCGCGGCGTCACCATCGAGCATTTCCGCGAGGCGACGGTCAGCGCCGTGCGCCGGATGCAGGAGGCCGGCATCGACGTCGTGCTGATGGAGCCGCAATGGTGCCCGAAGCTCGACGCCACCCCCGGCTCCGACCGCTTCCGCGACGCGGTGCGCGAGATCGGCGACGCGCTCGACGTGCCGGTGATCCGCCGCGCCGACCTGATGCGCGGCTGGATCCGCGACGGCAAGCTGACCCACAGCCAGCTCTTCTCCGCCGACGGCCTGCACATGGCCGACCGCGGCTACGCCATGCTCGCCAAGGCCGCCGCCGCCGCGATCATCGAGGATGCCGGCCGCGTCCAGGTCACCGAGGCGGTCGCCGAGTAGCGCCCGGCTCAGCGCTTCGGCCCGTCCGTCGGCTTGTCCGCCCGATCCCACTGCGCCTTCGCCTCGGCCGCCGGCTTCGTCAGCAGCACCTTGCCGTCCACCGTGCCGATCCACGCGATCGGCACGGCGTGATGGCGTCCGCCGGCATCCCGGTCGGTCTCGGCCAGGACGATGGTGCCGTTCTCGACCTTGTCGACGGTGCCGACATGCGCCCCGTCGGCGCCGACCACCTCCATGTGCTCGGCGATGCGGGCGGCGCCCGCCGCCGGCGTGGTCTGCGCCACGGCCGCGGGCGCGAGCAGGATCGCCGCGGCGGAGGCGAAAGCGCGGCACCCGACGGTCTGCAAACGGTTCGGCATGGGCGATCTCCCTCGCTGCGCCGCGGCCGGCGTCCCTCCCAACCGCCCGGGGCCCCGCCCGTTTCCCGCGCCGGGCCGGCCGCTGGCCCGCGGCTTGCGCATGCCCTATCGCGGCGTGAGCCTTCGCATGGCAGGCCTTGGTGTCGCCGGCCGCTCCCGGCCGAGGCCCGAGGCGGCGGCCCCGACACGGGCTCGTCGCGCAAGCGTGTCACGCCGCACGGCGCAGGAACCGGCCCGGTTCCGTACGGACGAGGTGGGGATGGACGGCCCGGAACGTATCGCGATCCTCGGCGCGCCGACGGAGGTCGGCACCAGCGAGCCCGGCTCCGTGATGGGCCCGGCCGCCCTGCGCACCGCGGGCCTCGTCCGCACCCTGCGCGACCTCGGCCACGCGGTGGCCGACCATGGCGATGCGGTGCCCGACGGGCCGGCCGACGCGGTCGGCAGGCCCGCGGTCGCGGCCTGGACCCGGGTGCTCGCCCGCCAGGTCGAGGCCGCCCTCGACGCGGGCGACCTGCCCGTGGTCGTCGGCGGGGATCACAGCCTGTCGCTCGGGACCGTCGAGGGGGCGATGCGCCACTGCGCGCGGACCGGCCGGCCGCTCTTCGTGCTCTGGCTCGACGCGCATGCCGACTTCAACACCCCGGAGACCTCGCCTTCGGGGAACCTGCACGGCATGCCGCTGGCGGCGCTCTGCGGCGAGCCGGGCCTGTCCGACCTGTTCGCCGACCCCGACCGCCCGGCCCTCGACCCGACCCGCGTCCACCTGTTCGGCCTGCGCTCGATCGATGCCGGCGAGCGGGCCCTCGTGGCCGCGCGCAACGTCGAGGTCACCGACATGCGCCACATCGACGAGTTCGGCGTCGTGGCGCCGCTCCGGCGCAGCCTGGAGCGGGTCGCCGAGGCCTCGGGCCACCTCCATGTCAGCTTCGACATCGACTTCCTCGATCCCGGCCTCGCGCCGGCCGTCGGCACCACGGTGCCCGGCGGGGCCACGTTCCGCGAGGCGCACCTGATCATGGAGATGCTGCACGATTCCGGCCTCGTCGGCTCGCTCGACGTGGTCGAGCTCAACCCGTTCCTGGACGAGCGCGGCCGCAGCGCCTGCGTGCTGGTTGAGCTGGTCGCGAGCCTGTTCGGCCGCCGCATCCTCGACCGCCCGACCCCGCCGATCGCCGCCGTGCCTGCGCCCGCGACGCGCGGATGAGCGACCGGCTCGCCGTTTCGGACCGGACCGACGCCGTCTCGCCCGAGACCGCGCCGGCGCGCCAGCGCTCGGTCGGCCGGGTGATGCTGCGCGTCGCCGCCGACGGCGCCGGCACGGCGACGCGGATCGCGGACCTCGCCGAATCCGGCCCCTCGCGCCTGCGCTTCCCGCGCGCGCATGGGGGCGCCGCGGAGGCGATCCTGGTCAACACCGCCGGCGGGATCGCCTGCGGCGACGACTTCGCGGTCTCGCTCGCGCTCGAGGCCGGGGCCGGCCTCGTCCTCACCACGACCGCGGCGGAGAAGATCTACCGCTCGGACGGGCCGGTGAGCCAAATCGCGAACCGCGTCGCCCTCGGCCCGGGGGCCCGGCTGGCCTGGCTGCCGCAGGAGACGATCGTGTTCGACCGCGCCCGCCTGCGGCGGCGCTTCGAGGCCGATCTCGCCCCCGATGCCGGGCTCCTGGTGTTCGAGGCCGTGGCCTTCGGCCGGGCCGCCCGCGGCGAGCGGGTGGAGGCGGGGCTGTTCGAGGACGTCTGGCGCATCCGGCGGGGCGGCCGCCTCGTCTACGCCGACAGCCTGCGCCTCGACGGGCCGATCGCCGCCCGCCTCGCGCGGCCCGCGATCGGCGGCGGCGCCAGGGCCTGCGCGACGGTGCTCGACCTCTCCCCCGGGGCGGAGGCGCGCCTGGACGAGGCCCGGGGCCTGCTGGCGGAATGCGGCGCGAACGCCGGCTCGGGGGTCGAGGCCGGCGCGAGCGCCTGGAACGGCCACCTCGCGATCCGCCTCCTCGCCACCGATCTCGGGCCGCTGCGCGCCGTCGCCGCCCGCCTGCTCGTCCGCTACCGCGGCGTGGCGCTCCCGCGGGTGTGGCAGGCCTGAGGGCTCGGCGGCTTTCGACGGCCGGCGCTCCTTCGAAAGCGCGAATGCCCGACGATCCTGCGGAGATACGGCCTCGCGCCCGTTGCTCAGCGCCCGCCTCGTCTGCTAGAGACCCCTCACCCCGCGCCGGCCGCCCGGCACGGGATCTTGCGGGCGCCCCGTTTCGACGGCCGCGCCGGAGCGACGAGGCCTCGTGGCGGAGTGGTTACGCAGAGGACTGCAAATCCTTGCACCCCGGTTCGATTCCGGGCGAGGCCTCCACGTCACGTCCTCCCATCTACTTTTCCTTGACCCATCCCCGGCGATCGATCGCAGGCGCCGCGCGTCCTCCGGCATCGCGACGCGAAGCCTGAGCCTCGTGGCGCGGCCGCCTCGTGGCCCCGGCGCAACGCTGTTGCCGAGGTTCCATTCGCGCCGCCCGAGGCAGCCCGCGCGAAATGCAAAACATCCACCCGAGGCCCTTGCGCGCCGTACCGACGCTGTGTAGATCACCCCCTGTGATCCCCGATAGCTCAGTTGGTAGAGCAGGCGACTGTTAATCGCCTTGTCGCAGGTTCGAGTCCTGCTCGGGGAGCCATAACTTCTCCAAGCCATTTTTCGGATTGATCTTTTCGCTCTGAACCCCGCACCGGTTCAGGAGAAGCGGAGATGGACATTCGAGCTGCTGCCCTCTTTGCGGCCCGCTCGGCGAGTTTCGCTCGGTCGGCTCCGCGCAGGTAGGTCGCGCGCTCGCAGCTCCCCTCAGCCCATCCAAATCAGGCGTTCCATTCGGCCTCCGTGGCGCCCTCCTCCGCCGCGCGCCCGCCTTGCGCAGACCGTGCGCTGCGCCAGCTCGCAGCATCACTCCGAACCGCGGCGCATATTGCGGACCGGGCGGTCATCGCCGCCTTCCTCGAGGACGCGGCGACGACCATGGCCGCTCACAACCCGCTGTCTCGAACGAACGCGGGCGCTCGGCGCCACTGGACCGGGCGGCAACTGAGAATTCGCATCGTTCGGCCGCCGATGCCCACGGTGGGCCGGAGGCTCGGTTCGATGCCCTGCCACCTCACGGCAGTTGATACGGTCAGGTCGGATCTTCGGTCAGGTCTTTGAACTCGTCCTTGAGGCAAGCATGCACGCGCCTGAGCCATAGCTGAGCTTCAGCCTCTTCAGCCTTGGCGGCCTCTGCCTGCTTCTCTGCAAGCTTCGCCCTGGCTTCCGACAGCCGAGCCAGTTCCTCAGCCCTCTCGGCACGGGCGATGGCCGCGGCCGCTGAAGCTTCGGCAGCCTCGGCGCGCCGTTCGGCCTCCTCGGTCTGCTTGAGGCTACGGCGAATGATCGACTGAGACTGGCGGGACACCTCCTGCGCGAAATCGCGTGCCCGGCGCACGCGGTCTCCAACGTCGCGGATCAGGTCGAGCGCGGCAGGCCAGTCGGTTTCGCCAGGACCGACATCCGCAAGCCTTGGCGGTGAGATGCCCGGCTCCACGAAGAGGGGTACGATCTTGCTGACGGACTGCAGCCCGGCCGCCAGCTCGGAGCTGCTGCGCCAAGCATCGTCGGCCGGGATATCACGTCCGGCCGGGCGGACGGTGATTGCAGGACGCTGAGCTGAGTTCGGCATCACGCAGTTCTCTTCACATCCGGCTCAAGGGTGAACTCGCTCGCGATCGTGTCGTAGACGCGTGTGAGCCACTCCTCCGCGATCCGCGCTCGCTCTTCGGCCGCCTTTACCCTCTCGTCGGCCAGCTTCAGCATGGCGTCGGCACGGCTCTGAATTTCAGCGGTGCGCGCCTCAGCGACTCGGACCCGCTCGGCGGCGTTGCGGACATCTTCGCGGACGCGGTCAAGCACCTCCTGGACGCGCAGCTCCTGTTCTTGAGCCTGCGCCTCGACCTCGCGGGCGTGATTGGCCGCATGCCGAACCCGCTCGATCAGCTTCGACCAATCCTGTGGCGAGGAACGACGGGTGGGAGCGCCTCCACCACCGATGTCGTCGAGAGGCCCGACCAACCTCAACACGTTGGCCAGGTGGGTGTCGGTCGAGGAGGTCACATTCGTAGGCGCTTCGAGTTCGGAGGGGCTCTCCCAGGGGTATCGCTTGCTCGGACCCGTCATGACGCTTTCATTTCGCCTGGCTTCGTTCCGGAACCGCTATCCCGGGCTCACGGTGTGAGCATGTCCAAGAAGCCTAAAATATACTGATGTGTCTACCTGGCGCGCTTCTTATTGCCTTTAATTGATATCGCTTCCGCGCGGCGGTTCTTTATTGAGAGACCGTTGTGGCGGTTGAAACACAACATGCCGAGGAGCGCTGACATATGTAGCGTCAGATGCTCGATAACCTCGGCGCTCAGATCTGCCACCGTTGCCGGAAGCCCGCTCGCTCTCGGGGGTATGGACTCCCGACACGGGCGTCGCACAAACAGCCGCTGGCACCCAACCCCTCGTGCTCCCCCGCTACTCCCAGTCGGCGGCCGATCCTTCGGCAGCCGCTCCAGGAACGTGGCCGGGGCCTTCCAGCCAACCTCCGCGCCGTTCGGATCGCCCCGATCCGGCGGCACGTAGCGACCGCGGTTGTCCTTCAGGCGCCGTCCCTCGCGAGAGGCATCGGCGTGGCTCCGTTGAATGGAGCCCCTACGATCCGGCCGGCGTATGAAAGTCGAAATGGCGTGCGCGGTCAGCGGTCGAAAATAATTTTCGGCAGCCGCTGACGGAATCGGGTTGCGCCTTACCCTGTCGGCCCGTGTACGCACTGGGTCCGCCCAACGTCGGGTCACGAGGGTGCGAGAGCAGGTTGTCGGCTGGAATGTAGGCGGCGGCCCTGCTCGAAGGGGCAAACAGGACCGTCGCAACAGATCGAGCGACCTGCTGGCCGCGGATGCGGCGGCGTCCACGGTGGATCAGATGGGTTGCTGAGGGATGAGCGACGAGACGACGGCTCTGGTCCTAGCGCTCGCGACCGAGAACGCGGAATTGCGCGCGGCGCTCGCCGAGGCTCAGGAACTCTTAATCGAGACCGCCGTCGATGCCGGCGAGATGCATGCCCGTGTCGAGGAATTGCAGATGGAGTTGGCCGTGGCACGTGCGGACCGTGATGCCTGGATGATCCGCGCGAGGCGGCAGGCCTGATGATCGACCCCTATACCTGCCAGCCACGCGATACGGAATTTCGGACCCTGCTGGGAGCGCTCGACGACAACCTGCGGACGCGCACCATCCACAACCTGGCCAGGCTTCGCGTCGATCGCGAGGGCGGCGAGGGTACGTATCGGGACATGCTGGCCCTGATCGCCGCCGGGGGCACCGGCGCGCTCGCGGCCCAGCGTGCCCTGGACCGTGTCCACGAGAGAGCCGAGAGGAACCTCTCGGACGTCCTGGCGGCCTTAGCAGAGGCCAGCGCCACCTGACGGCTCGGGACGGATTTGCCGACCGCGAATGCGGCGCAGACCACAGCCGGCAGATCGATGGCCGCCGAGCTATCCAGACCGCTGTTCCTACCCGATCGACGGGCGCGAGCTGTCGGCCATGGTCCGGTTCCGGCGTGCCGGCGGCGCCTGCGAGGGCTGCGGACGACCGCATGGGCACATGGTCTCCCACCTGGGCGACGGGCGGTGGCGGAATGCCGAGGTTGGCGCCTGGCGTGACGGGAAGGGCAAGAGCCTCACCGTGCTGCCGCGTGAACCACGACCGGCCCGAGCATCAGCGGCGGCGAACGCCGTTCCGGCGCCGTGCGCTGGGCGACCTATTCGGTGGCACCGAACTGCGCCCACGGGCCAGCCAGGCGCCCGACTGCAGCGCCCTCGAAGCGGATCCCTTCGGCAGTCAGTCAGGGTGTGAACTTTGGGGGTAACGCGCGTAGTGCGACCCAGGAAAGCCAGGCCGAGACAGCAGGGCTGTTTGCCCACCAGGGACTTACGTGAAAGCGTGCGGATGGCGGGGCGCGCCTCATGATGCGAGGGCGTGATTGGATCAGAATAGAGGGATTGCAGGTGTGTCTTAGTCGCTACAGCAACTGCGCGGGAAAAGGGTATCTAGCAGTCAACTAGGCACACCGATCGGCACCCGACATATGAACAAGATCCTTACGTCCCTCGCAGCCTTCACGGCTCTCACCGCTGCCGCGTCCGCCGCCGACCTTCCGCGTCGCGCCCCGCCGCCGGTGTTCACCCCGGTTCCGGTGTTCACCTGGACGGGCGCCTACTTCGGTATCAATGCCGGCTACGGCTTCGATGCCAACGACAACCGCGGCGCCACCGTCGTCGGTGTCTCGCCGCAGAACGCGATCTTCGCCGGCCCGGCCGGTGGTAACCGCGCTGGCGTGCTCGCCTTCGGCGGCAGCCGCGGCAACGACGGCTTCACCGGCGGTGGCCAGGTCGGCTACAACTACCAGTTCACCCCGGGCGCGGGCGTCGTGATCGGCATCGAGGCCGACGCGCAGTACGTCGACTTCGGCCAGAACCGCAACAACAGCACCGAGTTCGCCGTCGTGCGCGCCGGCCTGAACTACAAGTTCGGCTCGTACTAGCACCTTCGGCCATTCTTTTGGCCTAGGGATCCCCAGCCCTATCAGACTGGCCGCTAGGTCGAACAACGCCGCAGGAGCAAGCCTCCTGGGGCGTTTATTGTTTCAGGATCTCGCTGTCTAAGACTCAGATCGGCAACAAGAAAAGCGCGCCAGTTAGTGCGTGCTCGAAGTTGTTTTGTAGATCGAATGGACCTATCTGGATATTAGATAAAACCAGATGCCCTGCAATAGGCTCGTTGTAGCATTCTATTGGTTTCTCGGAGTTGTCCCCGCTACCGCTGTGTCCTTGTCCAGACCCCACGCCATCGGTGTCGCCGATCCACGG